>NZ_JAIXMK010000125.1:0-20783 GCF_020328095.1 Streptomyces sichuanensis | reverse complement strand
GCCGGCCGCGGTGCCCCCGGGCCCCGGCCGGCCGCCCACGGCACCGGCCGTGGCCCCCGCACGTCCCGCCGACGCCCCCGTGCCGGCGCTTCCCGTCCCGCCGCTCCCGCAGCCCACCGCGGCCGGGAACCCGTAACCAGGTCAGGCAACAGGCACAAGGTCAGGTAGGTGAGGTCGTGACGGCGCCCAGGCAGCCCCGCCGCCCGGTTCCAGGGCCCGCGCGCCCGGCCGCGCGCCCCGCACGCCCCCGCCCCGGGTCCCAGGCCCTCCGGCTGGGCAGTCCCCGCCCCCGGCTGCGGATGATCGGGTTCGGGTTCACGCTCGTCCTGCTGGTCTTCACCGTGCGCCTGCTGCAGGTGCAGGCCGTCGACGCCGACGCCTACGCCGCCCGCGCCAACGTCAACCGCTACATCCCGGTGACGCTGGCCGCCGAGCGCGGCGCCATCACCGACCGTTCCGGCGTGGACCTCGCCACCACCGTCGACGCCTACGACATCACCGCCGCGCCCGACCTGCTCACGCCCGAGCGCACCAAGGCCGCGGGCTCCGCCCGGCGGGCCGCCGAGCTGCTCGCGCCCGTGCTCCACGAGAAGCCCGGCGTGCTGGAGGAGAAGCTCACGGCCAACCCCAAGTCGAAGTACGTCGTCCTCGCCCGCCGGCAGGCCCCGCAGGTCTGGAAGGAGATCGCGGAGCTGAAGAAGGCACAGGCCGACAAGGCCGCCCGGCAGCAGGGCGTGAACGTCCTCGCCGGCGTCAACCGCGAGTCCCACAGCAAGCGCGTCTACCCCAACGGCGAGCTCGCCGCCGGCCTGCTGGGCTTCGTCAACGCCGACGGCCAGGGCGCCGGGGGCCTGGAGGCCCAGCTCGACGAGGTCCTCGCCGGCAAGAACGGCCGGCGCGTCTACGCCCAGTCCGGCGGCCGCCAGGTGCCCACCGGGGACGTCAAGGAGCAGGCCGCCGTGCCCGGCTCCGACGTAGAGCTGACCATCGACCGCGACATCCAGTGGGCCGCCCAGAGCGCCATCGCCCGGCAGGTGAAGGAGTCGCAGGCCGACCGCGGCTACGTCGTCGTCCAGGACACCCGCAGCGGCGAGATCCTGGCCATGGCCAACGCCCCCGGCTACAACCCCAACGAGCTCGACCGCGCCGACCGCTCCGCCCTCGGCAACGGCGCACTGATGGACGCCTACGAACCGGGCAGCGTCAGCAAGATCATGACCATGGCCGCCGTCCTGGAGGAGGGTGTGGCCACCCCCGCCACCCACGTCGAGGTGCCCAACCGGCTGCCGCGCGCGGACCGCAACTTCGCCGACGACGTCGACCACCCCACCTGGTACCTGACCCTCAACGGCGTGCTCGCCAAGTCCAGCAACATCGGCACCATCCTGGCCAGCGAGCAGCTCGGCAAGACCCGTGAGGAGGCCAACGAGGTCCTCTACGGCTACCTGCGCAAGTTCGGCATCGGCCGCCCCACCGGCCTCGGCTTCCCCGGCGAGACGCCGGGCATCCTCGCCAAGCCGCAGGACTGGAAGTCCTCCCGCCCCTTCACCATCCCCTTCGGCCAGGGACTGTCCCTCAACGCCGTGCAGGCCGCGTCCGTCTACTCCACCATCGCCGCCGGCGGCGAGCGCGTACAGCCCTCCCTGATCCGCGGCACCAAGGGCCCCGACCACCACTTCGAGCCCGCCCAGTCCCCGCCCCGCTCCCGCGTGATCAGCGAGAAGACCGCCAAGGAGCTCTCCGCGATGCTGGAATCGGTGGTCGACGACCGGGATGGCACCGGCACCAAGGCGAAGATCCCCGGCTACCGCGTCGCGGGCAAGACCGGCACGTCCAACCGGGTGGACCCGCGGACCGGCCGCTACCACGGCTACACCGCCTCCTTCGCCGGCTTCGCCCCCGCCGACCAGCCCCGCCTCACCGTCTACTGCGCCATCCAGAATCCGACCCGGGGCAGTTACTTCGGCGGGCAGATCTGCGGGCCGGTCTTCAAACAGGTCATGGAGTTCGCCCTGAAGTCCCTCCAGGTGCCGCCCTCGGGCTCCCAGCCGCCCCGGCTGCCGGTGAGCTACGACGGGCAGTGAGCCGGGCCGGCCGTGACGACGATCACTCCCGATCCGGGGAACCGCGGCCCGGGGCGCCCCTCGCTTCGCCGCGAGGCGGGTGCGCCCGGTACGCTCACCGCCGTGCCCCACGCTGATCAGTCCCACACCACCGCCCAGGACGCCCCCGCCGCGACCCAGGGAGCGCCCCGCCCCACGCGGGTCAGCCCCGTGCCCCTCGCGGAGCTGGCCGGTCAGCTGGGCATCCCCGCCCCCCAGGGGGCGGAGGCCGTCACGGTCACCGGCATCACCCACGACTCGCGGGCCGTCCGCCCGGGCGACGTCTACGCCGCCCTGCCCGGCGCCCGCTTCCACGGCGCGGACTTCGCCGCCCAGGCCGCCGGCCTCGGCGCCGCCGCCGTGCTGACCGACCCGGAGGGCGCCGAGCGCGCCGCCGCCACCGGCCTGCCCGTCCTCGCCGTCGACCACGCGCGCGACCGCATGGGCGCCCTCGCCGCCACGATCTACGGCGAGCCGGGCACCGGCCTGCTGCAGATCGGCATCACCGGCACCTCCGGCAAGACCACCACCGCCTACCTCATCGAGGGTGGGCTGCGGGCCATGGCCGGCCCCACGGGCCTGATCGGCACGGTGGAGTCCCGCATCGGCGACGAGCGGGTCAAGTCCGAGCGCACCACCCCCGAGGCCACCGACCTGCAGGCGCTCTTCGCCGTCATGCGCGAGCGCGGCGTCCGCTCGGTCGCCATGGAGGTCTCCAGCCACGCCCTGCGCCTGGGCCGCGTCGACGGCTGCGTCTTCGACGTCGCGGTCTTCAACAACCTCAGCCCGGAGCACATGGAGTTCCACAGCGGCATGGAGGACTACTTCGCCGCCAAGGCGGAGCTGTTCACCAAGGAGCGCAGCCGCCTGGGCGTGGTGAACCTCGACGACGAGTACGGGCGCCGGCTCGCCCGCGGCGAGTCCGAGGTCCCCGTCGTCACCTTCTCCGCCGAGGGCCGCGAGGACGCCGACTGGCGCGCGGTCGACGTGGAGATCGGCCCGTTCGACTCCACCTTCACCGTGGTGGGCCCCGAGGGCCGCCGGGTGAGTGCCAGGGCGCCGCTCGCCGGCCCGTTCAACGTCGCCAACGCGCTCGCCGCCATCGTCGCGCTCGTCGCCGCCGGCGCCGACCCGCAGACCGCCGCCGACGGCGTCGCGGCCGTCACCGGCGTCCCCGGCCGGCTGGAGCGCGTCGACGCGGGCCAGCCCTACCTGGCCGTCGTCGACTACGCCCACAAGACGGACGCCGTCGAATCGGTTCTCCGCGCCCTGCGCAAGGTCGGCACCGGCCGCATCCACGCCGTCCTCGGCTGCGGCGGCGACCGCGACCGGACCAAGCGCGCCCCCATGGGCGCCGCGCTGGCCCGCCTCGCCGACACGGCCGTGCTGACGTCCGACAACCCCCGCTCCGAGGACCCCCTCGCGATCCTCGCCACCATGCTTGCGGGCGCCGCCGAGGTGCCCGCCGCCGAGCGCGGCACCGTCCTCCTGATGGAGGACCGCGCCGCCGCCATCGCCGCCGCCGTCGCCCGTGCCGAACCCGGTGACACCGTCCTGGTCCTGGGCAAGGGCCACGAGCAGGGCCAGGACATCGCCGGAGTGGTACGCCCCTTCGACGACCGCCGGGTGCTGCGCGAGGCCATCGAGCACAGCCGAGCGGTCACCACGCACCGGAACGACCAGGGATGACAGACCGCCATGCGCGTACAACCCTCCCCCCGGCAGCCCTCCCGAACGACGGGAGGTGATCACCGGTGATCGCACTGACCCTCGCCGAGATCGCCGCCGTCACCGGCGGGCAGCAGCACGACATACCGGACCCGCAGGCCGTCGTGGACGGTCCCGTCGTCATCGACTCCCGTGAGGTGAAGCCGGGCAGCCTCTTCGCCGCCTTCGCCGGAGAGCACGTCGACGGCCACGACTACGCGCAGCGCGCCGTCGAGGCGGGCGCGGCGGCCGTGCTGGCCGCCCGCCCCGTCGGCGTCCCCGCCGTGGTCGTGGACGACGTCGAACGGGCGCTCGGCGCCCTGGCCCGCGCCGTCGTCGAGCGGCTGGGCACCACCGTCGTCGCCCTGACCGGCTCGGCCGGCAAGACCAGCACCAAGGACCTCATCGCCCAGCTCCTGCAGCAGCTGGCCCCCACGGTGTGGACCCCCGGCTCGCTCAACAACGAGATCGGCCTGCCGCTGACCGCGCTGCGCGCCGACGCCGGCACCGCCAACCTCGTCCTGGAGATGGGCGCCCGCGGCATCGGCCACATCCGCTACCTCACCGAGCTGACCCCGCCGCGCATCGGCGTCGTCCTCAACGTCGGCACCGCCCACATCGGCGAGTTCGGCGGCCGGGAGCAGATCGCCCGGGCCAAGGGCGAGCTCGTCGAGGCCCTGCCGGCCGCGGCCGAGGGCGGCATCGCCGTGCTCAACGCCGACGACCCCCTGGTGCGGGCCATGAGCGGCCGCACGAAGGCCCGCACGGTCCTGTTCGGCGAGGCCCCCGACGCGCAGATCCGCGCCGAGGACGTCCGCCTGACCGCCACCGGGCAGCCCTGCTTCACGCTCCACACACCCACCGGGTGCGCCGACGTGACCATGCGCCTGTACGGTGAGCACCACGTGTCGAACGCGCTCGCCGCCGCCGCCGTCGCCCATGAGCTGGGCATGCCCGTGTCCAGGATCGCCGAGGCGCTCTCCGGCGCGGGCCAGCTCTCCCGCTGGCGGATGGAGGTCACCGAGCGCGCGGACGGCGTGACGATCGTCAACGACGCCTACAACGCGAACCCCGAGTCCATGCGAGCCGCGCTGCGCGCGCTGGCCGCCATGGGCGAAGCCGCACGGGCTAGGGGCGGACGTACGTGGGCAGTACTCGGTCAGATGGCCGAGCTCGGCGGGGAGTCACTCGCCGAGCACGACGCTGTCGGACGGCTCGCCGTCCGGCTCAACGTCAGCAAGCTCGTGGCAGTCGGGGGCAGGGAAGCGGCCTGGCTGCAGATGGGCGCCTATAACGAGGGTTCGTGGGGTGAGGAGTCGGTGCACGTGTCCGACGCGCAGGCGGCGGTCGACCTGTTGCGCAGCGAGCTGCGCCCGGGAGACGTCGTACTGGTGAAGGCGTCCAGGTCGGTGGGGCTGGAGCGGGTGGCCGAGCAGCTGCTCGCGGTCGACGGTGAGGTCGCCGGCTGATGAACCAGATCCTCTTCGCGGGTGTCATCGGTCTGTTCCTGACCCTCATCGGCACCCCGCTGCTGATCAAGTTCCTCGCCCGCAAGGGCTACGGCCAGTTCATCCGCGACGACGGCCCCCGCGGCCACGCCGGGAAGAAGGGCACGCCCACCATGGGCGGCATCGCCTTCATCCTGGCCACGCTCATCGCGTACGCCGTCACCAAGGTGATCACCAGCAAGGAGCCGACGACCTCGGGCCTGCTGGTGCTGTTCCTGACGGCCGGCATGGGCCTGGTCGGCTTCCTGGACGACTACATCAAGATCGTCAAGCAGCGCAGCCTCGGCCTGCGCGCCAAGGCGAAGATGGCCGGCCAGCTGATCGTCGGCATCGCCTTCGCCATCCTGGCGCTGCAGTTCGCCGACACCCGGGGCCAGACCCCGGCCTCCACGCGGCTGTCCTTCACCCAGGACTTCGGCTGGTCCGTGGGCCCGGTCATCTTCGTGGTCTGGGCGCTGTTCATGATCCTCGCGATGTCGAACGGCGTGAACCTCACCGACGGCCTCGACGGCCTCGCCACCGGCGCCTCCGTGATGGTCTTCGGTGCGTACGTCTTCATCGGCACCTGGCAGCACGGACAGTCCTGCGGCAACCCGCTGACCGCCGGCGCCGCCTGCTACGAGGTGCGCGACCCGCTCGACCTCGCGGTCGTCGCCTCGGCCCTGATGGGCTCCTGCTTCGGCTTCCTGTGGTGGAACACCTCGCCCGCCAAGATCTTCATGGGTGACACCGGCTCGCTCGCCCTCGGCGGCGCGCTCGCCGGCCTCGCGATCTGCTCCCGCACGGAGCTGCTGCTCGCCCTCCTCGGCGGTCTGTTCGTCCTCATCACCATGTCCGTGGTGATCCAGGTCGGTTCCTTCCGCCTCACCGGGAAGCGCGTCTTCCGGATGGCCCCGCTCCAGCACCACTTCGAACTCAAGGGGTGGAGCGAGGTCCTGGTGGTGGTCCGCTTCTGGATCATCCAGGGCCTGTGCGTGGCCGTCGGACTCGGAATCTTCTACGCCGGATGGTTGGCCATCAAGTGAGCCGCGTGAGCTTCAACGGCAAGCACATCACCGTCGCCGGCCTCGGCGTGAGCGGCGTCAGCGCCGCCCGCGCCCTGGCCGGCCTCGGCGCACGCGTGACCGTCGTGGACGGCGGCGACAGCGCGGCACTGCGCGAGCGCGCCGTCCCGCTGGAGGCCGCCGGCGTCACCGTGCGCCTGGGCGACGCCGACTCCCTGCCCGAGGGCACCGACCTCGTCGTCACCTCGCCCGGCTGGAAGCCGGACAGCCCGCTCTTCGCCGCGGCCGCCGCGGCGGGCGTGGACGTGGTCGGCGACGTCGAGATCGCCTGGCAGCTGCGCGACGAGACCTCGGCGCCCTGGCTCGCGGTCACCGGCACCAACGGCAAGACCACCACCGTCCAGATGCTCGCCTCCATCCTGGAGGCCGCCGGCCTGCGCACCGCCGCCATCGGCAACATCGGCACGCCGATCATCGACGTGGTGCTCGGCGAGCAGCAGTACGACGTGCTCGCCGTCGAGCTCTCCAGCTACCAGCTGCACTGGGCGCCGTCGCTGCGCGCCCACTCCGCGGCCGTGCTCAACCTCGCGCCCGACCACCTCGACTGGCACGGCTCCATGGAGGCGTACGCCGCCGACAAGGGCCGCATCTACGAGGGCAACCGCATCGCCTGCGTCTACAACGTCGAGGACCCCGCCACCGAGCACCTGGTCATGGAGGCCGACGTCGAGGAGGGCTGCCGCGCCATCGGCTTCACCCTCGGCGCCCCCGGCCCCTCCATGGTCGGTGTCGTCGACGGCCTCCTCGTGGACCGGGCGTTCGTGCCGGACCGGCACAAGAACGCCCAGGAGCTCGCCGAGGTCTCCGACATCAAGCCGGCGGCCCCGCACAACATCGCCAACGCCCTCGCCGCCGCCGCCCTCGCCCGCGCGTTCGGGGTGGAGCCCGCGGCCGTACGGGCGGGCCTGCGCGCCTTCCGGCCCGATGCCCACCGCATCGCCCACGTCGCCGACGTCGACGGCGTGGCCTACGTGGACGACTCCAAGGCCACCAACACCCACGCCGCCCGGGCGTCCCTGGCGGCGTACGAGTCGATCGTGTGGATCGCGGGCGGCCTCGCCAAGGGCGCCACGTTCGACGAGCTGGTCGCCGCCTCCGCGAAGCGGCTGCGCGGCGCCGTCCTCATCGGGGCCGACCGGGCGCTGATCAGGGAAGCCCTCGCGCGACACGCCCCGGATGTCCCGGTGGTCGACCTCGACCGGACCGACACTGGGGCGATGGCGGCGGCGGTGCGCGAGGCGGCCCGCCTCGCCGGCCCGGGGGACACCGTCCTCCTGGCCCCGGCGTGCGCCTCGATGGACATGTTCACCAACTACAACAAGCGCGGCGCGGCCTTCGCCGAGGCGGTGCGGGACCTGGCCGCGGGCCCGGGCGCGCAGGAGTAGCCGCCGGTCCCCACGGCGCGGGCCGGCGGCGGGAGACCAGCGGAGGGGACACCCGGATGCACGCCGAGCACGCCCAGTACGTCGAGGGGCCCTGGCTGCGCGCCCTGGGGACCGCCCTGCGCGGTGGCCCCGCCGCCCGCTCCCGTCCGGTACGGGCGCCCCGCCCGGCCGTGCGGAGCGCCCCCGGCGGCCCCCGGCGCCCCCGCGGCGGCCAGGGCGGCCTGCGGGGGCTGCACGCCCGCGCCAGACGCGCCTGGGACCGGCCGCTGACCGCCTACTACCTGGTGCTCGGGGGCTCCCTGCTGATCACCGTGCTGGGCCTGGTGATGGTCTACTCCGCCTCCCAGATCAAGGCGCTGCAGAACGGCCTGGCGCCCAGCTACTTCTTCCGCAAACAGCTGCTGGCCGCCGCCATCGGCACCGTGCTGCTGCTCGCGGCCGCCCGCACGCCCGTCAGGCTGCTGCGCGCCCTGGCCTACCCGCTGCTCGCGGTCTCCGTCCTCCTGCTGTGCATGGTCCAGGTGCCGGGCATCGGCGAGACCATCAACGGCAACACCAACTGGATCTCCCTGGGCGGCCCCTTCCAGCTCCAGCCCAGCGAGTTCGCCAAGCTCGCGCTCGTCCTGTGGGGCGCCGACCTGCTCGCCCGCAAGCAGTCCAAGAAGCTGCTCACCCAGTGGAAGCACCTCCTGGTGCCGCTGGTGCCCGTCACGTTCCTGCTGCTCGGCCTGATCATGCTCGGCGGCGACATGGGCACCACCGTCGTGCTCACCACCGTGCTGCTGGGCCTGCTGTGGGTGGCGGGCGCCCCGACCAGGCTCTTCTCCGGAGTGTTCGGCGTCACGGCCGTGCTCGCCGTACTCTTCATCAAGACCAGCGCCAACCGCATGTCCCGCCTGGAGTGCATCGGGGCGACCGACCCCGGCGCCCACGACCAGTGCTGGCAGGCCGTGCACGGGATCTACGCCCTCGCCAACGGCGGCTGGTTCGGCGCCGGACTGGGGGCGAGCGTGGAGAAATGGGGCGAACTCCCCGAGCCCCACACCGACTTCATCTTCGCCATCACCGGCGAGGAACTGGGCCTGGCGGGGACGCTGTCGGTACTCGCCCTGTTCGCGGCTCTAGGCTATGCGGGTATCCGCGTGGCCGGACGCACGGAGGACCCCTTCGTGAGGTACGCCGCGGGAGGTGTGACCACCTGGATCACGGCCCAGGCCGTGGTCAACATCGGTGCGGTGCTCGGCCTGCTGCCGATCGCCGGTGTCCCGCTCCCGCTGTTCTCCTACGGAGGGTCAGCCCTGCTGCCGACCATGTTCGCCATCGGGCTCCTGATCGCCTTCGCGCGCGACGAACCCGGTGCGCGGGCGGCACTGGCCATGCGGCAGCCTGGGGTGAGATGGAAGACGATGAGACGGCGCGTCAAGAAGCGACCGTCCGGAGAGCGGTGAATTTCGGTGCATGTCGTACTCGCCGGCGGGGGGACCGCCGGCCACATCGAGCCCGCGCTCGCCCTCGCGGACGCCCTGCGCAGGCAGGACCCGACCGTGGGGATCACGGCGCTCGGCACGGAGCGGGGCCTGGAGACCCGGCTCGTGCCCGAGCGGGGCTATGAGCTGGGGCTGATCCCGGCCGTACCGCTGCCCCGCAAGCCCACCCCGGAGCTGATCACCGTCCCCGGGCGGCTGCGCGGCACCATCAAGGCCGCCGAGCAGATCCTGGAGCGCACCAAGGCCGACTGCGTCGTCGGCTTCGGCGGCTACGTGGCGCTGCCCGGCTACCTGGCCGCCAAGCGGCTCGGCGTGCCGATCGTCGTCCACGAGGCCAACGCCCGCCCCGGCCTGGCCAACAAGATCGGCTCGCGCTACGCCGCATCCGTCGCGGTGTCCACGCCGGACAGCAAGCTGCGCAACGCCCGTTACGTCGGCATCCCGCTGCGCCGCACGATCGCCACGCTGGACCGGGCGGCCGTCCGTCCCGAGGCGCGGGCGTACTTCGGGCTCGACCCCAACCTGCCGACGCTGCTGGTCTCCGGCGGCTCGCAGGGCGCCCGCCGGCTGAACGAGGTCGTCCAGGCCGTCGCCCCGGCGCTGCAGCGCTCCGGCATCCAGATCCTGCACGCGGTCGGTCCGAAGAACGAACTGCCGCATGTGGACAACATGCCCGGAATGCCGCCCTATATCCCGGTATCGTATGTAGACCGGATGGACCTCGCGTACGCCGCGGCCGACATGATGCTCTGCCGCGCGGGCGCGATGACCGTCGCGGAGCTGTCCGCCGTCGGCCTCCCGGCGGCCTACGTCCCGCTGCCCATCGGCAACGGCGAGCAGCGGCTCAACGCCCAGCCCGTGGTCAAGGCGGGCGGCGGCCTGCTGGTCGACGACGCCGAACTCACCCCCGAGTGGGTGATGAGCCAGGTGGTCCCGGTGCTGACCAACCATCACCGGCTGTACGACATGTCCCGCGCGGCCGCCGAATTCGGCCGCCGGGACGCCGACGAGCTGCTCGTCGGCATGGTGTACGAGGCGATTGCCGCACGCAGAGCGGGCTGACGGCCCGTAGGAGCAGGAGGCTGGGGAGCGTGGCCGGACCGACGACCGCCCGGCGCGGTGGCGGCAAGGGCGGGAAGAAGACCGCCACGTCCAGGTCGGCCGGGTCGGCCACGCCGCCGAAGCGGTCCCGGCCCGCCGCGCCGCCGTCCCGCCCGCCCCGCAAGGGCGGGCGGCCGCGCAAGGGCGGCTCACGCCCCCTGGGACCCCGCTCCCGCCCGCTGCGGCGCCGCAGGGCGCTGCTGTGGGCCGTGGCCGCCGTGCTCCTCGGCGCGGCGGCCTGGTGGGCCCTCTACGGGTCCACCTGGCTGCGCGTCACCCGGGTGGAGGTCGGCGGCACCGCCGTGCTGACGCCCGACGAGGTGCGGGAGGCGGCCGAGGTCCCGCTCGGCGAGCCCCTCGCCTCCGTGGACACCGACGCCATCGCCGAACGCCTGCGCACCAGGCTGCGGCGGATCGCCACGGTGGACGTCGAACGATCCTGGCCGCACGGGATCCGTCTCGAAGTGACCGAACGGCAGCCCAAAGCGCTCCTCGAAAAGGGCGGAAAGTTCATCGAAATCGACGGCGAGGGCGTGCGGTTCGCCACAGTCGATCATCCCCTCGACAAGGTGCCCCGGCTGGTGGTGGAGCCCGACCGCTCGCCCAGCCACCGGCGCTTCGGCACCGACCGGCTGGAGCGCGAGGCCGTCCGGGTCGCCGCGGCCCTGCCCGATCCCGTCCGGGGGGACACCCGCGTCATCCGCGTGCGCTCGTACGACGCCATCACCGTCGAACTGACGGGTGGTCGGACCATCGTCTGGGGCAGCGGCGAGCGCAGCGACGCCAAGGCCCGCACGCTCACCGCGCTGCTCAAGGCCGCGGGGGGCGCGAAACGCTTCGACGTGAGCGCTCCCGGCGCCCCCGCGGTGTCCGGGAGTTGACGTCGCTCCCGCCCGGCCAGCACCCTGGTTGGCTACGGCTATGGGTGATCACATAGGGTGAAAAGAAAAACGGGAGGTTCGGCGTGTTCGTTGAAGCCGCGCCGCTTGTCGACTTAGTGTCCTGCTTCAGAGAACCCAGGGAACAGTGACACCGGTAACCCTAAACTTCAACGTTAGGGTTCGGGTCGGCATTGAGAACCGCCCCCAGGCATACGTAAATCGAGGCGAGAGGCCTTCGACGTGGCAGCACCGCAGAACTACCTCGCAGTCATCAAGGTCGTCGGCATCGGCGGCGGTGGCGTCAACGCCATCAACCGGATGATCGAGGTCGGTCTCAAGGGCGTCGAGTTCATCGCGATCAACACCGATGCACAGGCCCTGCTGATGAGCGACGCCGACGTGAAACTGGACGTCGGCCGTGAACTCACCCGTGGCCTCGGTGCCGGCGCGAACCCCGATGTCGGCCGCAAGGCTGCAGAGGACCACCGCGAGGAGATCGAGGAGGTCCTCAAGGGGGCCGACATGGTCTTCGTGACCGCCGGCGAGGGTGGTGGCACCGGCACCGGCGGCGCACCCGTCGTCGCCAACATCGCCCGCTCCCTGGGCGCCCTGACGATCGGTGTGGTCACCCGGCCCTTCACCTTCGAGGGCCGGCGCCGCGCCAACCAGGCCGAGGACGGCATCGCCAGCCTGCGCGACGAGGTCGACACCCTCATCGTCATCCCCAACGACCGACTGCTGTCCATCTCGGACCGCCAGGTGAGCGTGCTCGACGCGTTCAAGTCGGCCGACCAGGTCCTGCTGTCCGGCGTCCAGGGCATCACCGACCTGATCACCACCCCGGGTCTGATCAACCTCGACTTCGCCGACGTCAAGTCCGTGATGTCCGAGGCGGGCTCGGCCCTCATGGGCATCGGCTCGGCCCGCGGCGACGACCGCGCGGTGGCCGCGGCCGAGATGGCGATCTCCTCGCCGCTGCTGGAGGCGTCCATCGACGGCGCCCGTGGCGTCCTGCTCTCCATCTCCGGCGGCTCCGACCTCGGTCTCTTCGAGATCAACGAGGCGGCGCAGCTGGTCAGCGAGGCGGCCCACCCCGAGGCGAACATCATCTTCGGTGCGGTCATCGACGACGCCCTCGGCGACGAGGTGCGCGTGACGGTCATCGCGGCCGGCTTCGACGGCGGCCAGCCGCCGGCCAAGGGCAGCCGCGACAAGGTGCTCGGCGGCTCCTCCTACGGCTCCGGCCGCGAGGAGACCTCCACCGCCACCGCGAGCCGTCCGGCCGCCGTGCCGTCCGAGCCGAGCCGGCCCTCCTTCGGCGGCCTCGGCAGCGTGACCCCGCGCACCGAGGAGCCCGCGCCGGACCCGGTGCCGGTCGCCGAGGTCCCGCCGCCCCCGGTCGCGTCCCCCCAGGTGCCCCCGGCCCGTCCGTACCAGGACTCGACGGCCGAGGAACTGGACGTTCCCGACTTCCTGAAGTGACCTCAAGGAACCGGTGAGCAGCCCCCAGTGATAGGGCAACAGCACACAGTGCCCCCCGTGGAACACGTGGCACACGCGAGCGGCGCCCACTTCGCCTTCACCGACAGGTGGGGCGGGGTGAGCGCCGCTCCGTATGCGGAGCTCAACCTCGGCGGCGCGGTCGGCGACGACCCCGCCGCCGTCCTGGCCAACCGCGAGCGGGCGGCCGGGGCGCTCGGCCTCGACCCGGCCGCGGTGGTCTGGATGAACCAGGTCCACGGCAAGGACGTCGCCGTGGTGGACGGACCCTGGCAAGCCGGGCAAACGGGAGTGATCCCGGCGGTGGACGCCGTGGTGACGGCCCGTCGGGGCCTGGCCCTCGCGGTGCTGACCGCGGACTGCACCCCGGTGCTGCTCGCCGACCCGGTCGCCGGGATCGCGGGCGCCGCCCACGCCGGGCGGCCGGGACTGCTGGCCGGGGTGGTGCCGGCGGTGGTGGAGGAGATGCTCCGGCTGGGCGCCGACCCGGCCCGGATCCTCGCCCACATCGGCCCCTCGGTCTGCGGCTCCTGCTACGAGGTGCCCGAGGCCATGCGGGCCGAGGTCGCCGCGGCGGTGCCGGAGGCCCACGCCACCACCCGCCGGGGCACCCCGGCGCTGGACGTCGCGGGCGGGGTGGTCGCCCAGCTCGGTCGGGCGGGAGTCACCGTCGCCGGCAGGTCCCCCGTCTGCACGCTGGAGTCGGCGGACCACTTCTCCTACCGGCGGGAGCGCACCACGGGGCGCCTCGCGAGCTACGTGTGGCTGGACGGCTGAGCAGTGACGGACCGTAGAACCCAATTGGCGGACAACCTCGCCCGGGTGGAGGAACGTATCTCCGCCGCCTGTGCCGCAGCGGGCCGCAAGCGGGAGGAGGTGACGCTCATCGTGGTCACCAAGACCTACCCGGCGAGCGACGTCCGTCTCCTCGCCGGGCTGGGCGTGCGGCACGTGGCGGAGAACCGGGACCAGGACGCGGCCCCCAAGGCCGCCGAGTGCTCGGATCTGCCGCTTACCTGGCACTTCGTCGGCCAGTTGCAGACAAACAAGGTCCGGTCGGTGGTGAATTACGCCGATGTGGTGCACTCCGTTGACCGGAACCGACTGGTCACGGCGCTGTCCACGGCGGCGGTCCGGGCCGGGCGCCGGCTGGACTGCCTCATCCAGGTGGCGCTTGACGCGGAGTCCGGTGCCCGGGGCGACCGCGGCGGAGTGGCCCCCGACGGGGTGCCGGAGCTGGCCGGGGAGATCGCCGGCGCGGAAGGGCTGCGGCCCGCCGGGCTGATGACGGTCGCTCCGCTCGCCGGCCCTTATGCGGGAAGGCCACGGGCCGCTTTCGACCGGCTGATGGAAATCGCAACGGACCTGCGCGCGGCCCATCCGGCTGCGAACATGGTGTCAGCAGGGATGAGCGCGGACCTTGAGGACGCCGTAGCGGCCGGTGCGACACATGTACGTGTCGGCTCGGCGGTACTCGGAGTCCGACCCCGGCTCGGGTAACGTCGCCAGGAAGTCGGACCACAGCAGAAAATATGGTCATTCCCGTCAAAAGGCGGGCGGACCACGTGGATCCGGGCGCCGTTGACGGAGCCGATCCACCACAGAGCGGAGGACGCAGAGAATGGCCGGCGCGATGCGCAAGATGGCGGTCTACCTCGGCCTCGTGGAGGACGATGGGTATGACGGCCCGGGGTTCGACCCCGACGACGAGTTCGAGCCCGAGCCCGAGCCGGACCGGCGCCGGCAGCAGCACCAGACACATCAAGCACAACAGACGCAATCGGACGAACCGGTTCGAGTCGCCCAGCCGCCCGCGCAGCGCGAGGCCGCTCCGCTCGTAGCGGAAGCGGGACGACCCGCCCGAATCGCCCCCGTGTCGTCCATCACACCCGAACGCCACTCTCTGGAGAAGAACGCACCGGTGATCATGCCCAAGGTTGTGTCCGAGCGGGAGCCCTACCGCATCACGACATTGCACCCCCGGACCTACAACGAGGCCCGTACCATCGGGGAACACTTCCGCGAAGGTACCCCGGTGATCATGAATCTCACCGAGATGGACGACACCGACGCGAAGCGGCTCGTCGACTTCGCCGCCGGTCTGGTCTTCGGACTGCACGGGAGCATCGAGCGGGTGACGCAGAAGGTGTTCCTGCTGTCTCCTGCTAACGTCGATGTCACGGCGGAGGACAAGGCCCGTATCGCAGAGGGTGGGTTCTTCAACCAGAGCTGAGACGCAACACCGGGCAATCCGGACAACGGCCAGTCAGGCCGAGTACGAGCAAGGGGAGAGGGAAGCGCGAGATGGGCATCGCACAGCAGGTGATCTACATCGCGCTGTACTGCTTCCTGATCGTGCTGATCTTCCGGCTGGTGATGGACTACGTCTTCCAGTTCGCCCGCTCGTGGCAACCCGGTAAGGCGATGGTGGTGGTCCTGGAGGCCACCTACACTGTCACCGATCCGCCACTCAAGCTTCTGCGGCGGGTCATCCCGCCGCTGCGTCTCGGGGGCGTGGCGCTCGACCTGTCCTTCTTCGTACTGATGATCATCGTCTACATCCTGATCACCGTCGTGAGCCGGCTGTGAACGCGGCTGTGAACGATACGGTCTTGCCGATTGCCGACGACTACGTTGAGGTGAAGAAGAGATGCCGCTGAGCCCCGAGGACGTGCGGAACAAGCAGTTCACGACCGTCCGCCTCCGAGAAGGCTATGACGAGGACGAGGTCGATGCCTTCCTCGACGAGGTCGAGGCCGAACTGACCCGTCTGCTCCGGGAGAACGAGGACCTGCGCGCCAAGCTGGCGGCTGCCACGCGCGCCGCCGCGCAGAACCAGCAGCAGGCCATGCGCAAGCCCGAGCCCCAGGAGCAACGACCTGGCGCTCCGGTGCCCGCCGCCATATCCGGACCGCAGCCGGTGCCGCCGAACCAGCAGCAGATGGGCGGCCCGCCGCAGCTTCCGGGCGGTGCCCCGCAGCTGCCGGCCGGCCCCGGCGGCCACGGCCACGGTCCCCAGGGCCCGCACGGTCCCGGCCCGATGGGACAGAACGGTCCGATGGGTGGCCCCATGGGCGGCCCGATGGGACAGAACGGACCGATGGGGCAGAACCCCATGCAGCAGAACGGTCCGATGGGTCAGAACCCGATGCAGCAGAACGGTCCCATGGGTGGCCCGCAGCTGCCGCAGCCGGGGCAGGGTCCCGGCGGTGACAGCGCGGCCCGCGTCCTGTCGCTCGCACAGCAGACGGCCGACCAGGCGATCGCGGAGGCCCGCTCCGAGGCCAACAAGATCGTCGGCGAGGCCCGCAGCCGTGCCGAGGGTCTGGAGCGGGACGCCCGTGCCAAGGCGGACGCCCTGGAGCGGGACGCGCAGGAGAAGCACCGCGTGGCGATGGGCTCGCTGGAGTCCGCCCGCGCCACGCTGGAGCGCAAGGTCGAGGACCTGCGCGGCTTCGAGCGCGAGTACCGCACGCGCCTGAAGTCCTACCTGGAGAGCCAGCTGCGTCAGCTGGAGAACCAGGCGGACGACTCGCTGGCCCCGCCGCGGACCCCTGCGGCCGCGTCGCTGCCGCCGGCCCCCTCGATGAGCGGGTCGATGGCCTCGGCCGGTGCGGGCATGGGCGGTCACTCCATGGGCGGCAACCAGTCCATGGGCGGCCACGGCGGCCCGTCGACGGGTGCCCCGTCGTACGGCGGTCAGCAGCAGATGTCGCCGGCGATGACCCAGCCGATGGCACCGGTGCGGCCGCAGAGCCCGCAGCCGATGCAGGCGCCGTCGCCGATGCGCGGATTCCTGATCGACGAGGACGACAACTGACGGCCGCGTAGCCGTCGGCACATATGGGCCGGGCCCCTGGGTGATCCCAGGGGCCCGGCCCATTTCTGCGTGCCCGCAACCTGCGGCGCGGGCTTCGCCCGACCGGCTGCCGCCGGGGCGTGCGAAAACCCCCCGGCGCGGTGGCGCCGGGGGGTTGTTCACCCGTCTGCTTACGCCTTACGGAGGCGGAACGTCAGTCCGAGGCCCTCGTCCACGAACGGCTCACCGTAGGAGTCGTCGGCGGAGCCGGTGGCGAAGTCCGTGGCGAGGACCTCGTCCGCGATGAGCGAGGCGTGCTCGGTCAGAGCGGTCTCGGTCTCCTCATCGGTGGACGTCCACCGAAGGGCGATCCGGTCCGCCACGTCCAGGCCGCTGTTCTTGCGGGCCTCCTGGATCAGACGGATGGCGTCACGCGCCAGGCCCGCGCGCCGCAGCTCCGGGGTGATCTCCAGGTCGAGCGCCACGGTGGCGCCGGAGTCGGAGGCCACCGACCAGCCCTCGCGCGGCGTCTCGGTGATGATCACCTCGTCCGGGGCGAGGGTGACCGTCTCGCCGTCGACGACGACGGAGGCGTTCCCCTCGCGCAGCGCCAGCGACAGCGCGGCGGCGTCGGCCGCGGCAACGGCCTTGGCGACGGCCTGGACGCCCTTGCCGAACCGCTTGCCCAGGGCACGGAAGTTCGCCTTGGCCGTGGTGTCGACCAGCGAGCCGCCCACCTCCGACAGGGAGGCCAGGGAGGAGACGTTCAGCTCCTCGGCGATCTGGGCGCGCAGCTCCTCGCCGAGCGCCTCGAAGCCGGCCGCCGCGACCAGCGCGCGCGAGAGCGGCTGGCGCGTCTTGACGCCGGACTCGGCGCGCGTGGCGCGGCCCAGCTCGACCAGGCGGCGGACCAGCAGCATCTGCTGGGAGAGCGCCGGGTCGATCAGCGCGGTGTCGGCCTTCGGCCAGGTGGCCAGGTGGACCGACTCCGGGGCCTGCGGGTCGACCGGGACGATCAGGTCCTGCCACACCCGCTCGGTGATGAACGGCACCAGGGGTGCCATGAGCCGGGTGACGGTCTCGACGACCTCGTGCAGCGTGCGGAGCGCAGCGGCGTCGCCCTGCCAGAACCGGCGGCGGGAGCGGCGCACGTACCAGTTGGACAGGTCGTCCACGAACGACGACAGCAGCTTGCCGGCGCGCTGGGTGTCGTAGGACTCCATGGCCTGGGTGACCTGGTCGGTCAGCGCGTTCAGCTCGCCGAGCAGCCAGCGGTCGATCAGCGGACGGTCGGCCGGCGCCGGGTCGGACGCGGACGGCGCCCAGCCGGAGGTGCGGGCGTACAGGGCCTGGAAGGCGACGGTGTTCCAGTAGGTGAGGAGCGTCTTGCGGACGACCTCCTGGATCGTGCCGTGGCCGACGCGGCGCGCGGCCCAGGGGGAGCCGCCGGCGGCCATGAACCAGCGGACCGCGTCGGCGCCGTGCTGGTCCATCAGCGGGATCGGCTGGAGGATGTTGCCCAGGTGCTTGGACATCTTCCGGCCGTCCTCGGCGAGGATGTGGCCCAGGCAGACGACGTTCTCGTACGACGACTTGTCGAAGACGAGCGTGCCGACGGCCATCAGGGTGTAGAACCAGCCGCGGGTCTGGTCGATGGCCTCGGAGATGAACTGCGCCGGGTAGCGCTGCTCGAAGAGCTCCTTGTTCTTGTACGGGTAGCCCCACTGGGCGAACGGCATGGAGCCCGAGTCGTACCAGGCGTCGATGACCTCCGGCACCCGGACGGCCGTGTGGGAGCAGCCCTCGGCGGTGCAGGTGAAGGTGACGTCGTCGATGTACGGGCGGTGCGGGTCGAGGCCGCTCTGGTCGGTGCCGGTCAGCTCGGTGAGCTCGGCCAGCGAGCCGACACAGGTGAGGTGGTTCTCCTCGCAGCGCCAGATGGGCAGCGGGGTGCCCCAGTAGCGGTTGCGGGAGAGCGCCCAGTCGATGTTGTTGTTCAGCCAGTCGCCGAAGCGGCCGTGCTTGACCGACTCCGGGAACCAGTTGGTCTTCTCGTTCTCTTCGAGCAGCCGGTCCTTGATCGCGGTGGTGCGGATGTACCAGGACGGCTGTGCGTAGTAGAGCAGCGCGGTGTGGCAGCGCCAGCAGTGCGGGTAGCTGTGCTCGTAGGCGATGTGCTTGAAGAGCAGGCCGCGCTCGGTGAGGTCCGCGACGAGCTTCTCGTCGGCCTTCTTGAAGAACAGGCCGCCGACGAGGTCGAGGCCCTCCTCGAAGGTGCCGTCGGGGCGGACCGGGTTCACCACGGGCAGGCCGTAGGCGCGGCAGGTCCTGAGGTCGTCCTCACCGAAGGCCGGGGCCTGGTGGACGAGGCCGGTGCCGTCCTCGGTGGTGACGTACTCGGCGTTGACGACGAAGTTGGCGTCCTCCAGCTCGACCAGGTCGAACGGGCGGCGGTAGGCCCAGCGCTCCATCTCACGGCCGGTGAAGGACTGGCCGGTGGCCGTCCAGCCCTCGCCGAGGGCCTTCTCCAGCAGCGGCTCGGCGACGACGAGCTTCTCGTTGCCGTCGCTGGCCACGACGTAGGTGACGTCGGGGTGCGCGGCGGCGGCCGTGTTGGACACCAGCGTCCACGGGGTGGTCGTCCACACCAGCAGCGACGCCTCGCCCGCGAGCGGGCCGGAGGTCAGCGGGAAGCGGACGAAGACGGACGGGTCGACGACCGTCTCGTAGCCCTGCGCCAGCTCGTGGTCGGACAGGCCGGTGCCGCAGCGGGGGCACCAGGGGGCGACGCGGTGGTCCTGGACCAGCAGGCCCTTGTTGAAGATCTCCTTGAGCGACCACCAGACGGACTGGACGTACTCGGGGTCCATCGTCCGGTAGGCGTCGTCCAGGTCGACCCAGTAGCCCATGCGGGTGGTGAGCTCGGCGAACGCGTCGGTGTGGCGGGTCACCGACTCGCGGCACTTGGCGTTGAACTCGGCGATGCCGTACTTCTCGATGTCCTGCTTGCCGGAGAAGCCGAGCTCCTTCTCGACGGCCAGCTCGACGGGCAGACCGTGGCAGTCCCAGCCCGCCTTCCGGCCCACGTGGTAGCCCTGCATGGTGCGGAAGCGGGGGAAGACGTCCTTGAAGACGCGGGCCTCGATGTGGTGCGCGCCGGGCATGCCGTTGGCGGTCGGCGGGCCCTCGTAGAAGACCCACTCGGGGCGGCCCTCGGACTGTTCGAGGGTACGGGCGAAGGTCTTGCTCTCACGCCAGAATTCGAGCACGGCGTGCTCAAGGGCGGGCAGGTCGACCTGTGCGGGTACCTGGCGGTACTGCGTCATCGGCTTCCTCCGGCGGAACGTCATTGCGCTGTCCGTCGGAGGGACGAGAACGCGCTCCTTCGGCGCTTCCCGCGGTACCACCCTCCTTGGCCGCAGGCGGATGCCTCCGGCCCCCTCATTGGGATCGCGATGCCGGTTCTACTGACCCCGTGGGGCGTTCTTCCGACGGCTCGGGGCTGATCTTCACACCGCGCACACCCCCGGGCTCGCACCGTCCCCGGGTCGCTCATGGCTGCGTGCGGCGCTACTCGTCCCTTCCACGCCTTTCGCTGCCGCCCAGTGTACGGGGCCGGACGGACGGCAGCCCACCGATTACGGGGCCGGAGGCGGGTCACAACGGACCGGGACCGGCGTGCCCCGTTGCCGCGTGCCCTGCGCCGATTTATCGTTCCCGCACGATTTGCGCGCAAGATCATAAAATGTGAAGGGGTCGCGGCCATGGCGGAGAAGCCGGCGCCGAAGCCACGCGCCGCTGCGGCGCCCAAGAAGGCCGCCGCCACGTCGGCCAAGGCCGCACCGGCCAAGAAGGCGGCGGCCGCCGCGCGGGCTGCTGACGTCGGGGAGGCGGGCCCCGCCAAGAAGACCGGGGCAGCCGGCTCTGAGGCTGGTGCGGGCGGGGCAGCCCCCGCCGCGAAAAAGGCCACCAATGCCCGGGCGGCCGAAGGCGCGCCCGCCAAGAAGTCGGCTGCCAGGGCCGCACCGCCCAAAAAAGCCGCGGCCGAGGCCGGGGCGGCCAAGGCGGCGCCCGCGAAGAAGGCCGTCGCCGCGGCGGGGGCGGCCGAAAGCGCGGCTGCCAAGAAGACCGCCGGCAGGGCGGCACCCTCCAAGAAGGCAGCGTCCAAGGCTGCCGCCAAGGCTGTGCCCGAAGCCGGCGCTGCCAAGGCCGCGCCCGTCAGGAAGGCGGCCTCCAAAGCTGCCGCCGC
>NZ_JAIXMK010000124.1:0-10999 GCF_020328095.1 Streptomyces sichuanensis | reverse complement strand
GCCTGCCAAGAAGGCCGCGCCTGCCAAGAAGGCCGCGCCTGCCAAGAAGGCCGCGCCTGCCAAGAAGGCCGCGCCTGCCAAGAAGGCCGCGCCTGCCAAGAAGGCCGCGCCTGCCAAGAAGGCTGCGCCCGCGAAGGCTGCGCCCGCGAAGGCTGCGCCCGCGAAGGCTGCGCCCGCGAAGGCTGCGCCCGCGAAGGCTGCGCCCGCGAAGGCCGCGCCCGCAAAGGCCGCGCCCGTCAAGAAAGCCACGTCCAAAGTTGGCGCCGCCAAGGCCGCGCCTGCCAAGAAAGCCGCGGCCAAGGCCGGCGCCGCCAAGGCCGCGTCTGCCGACAAGGCCACGCCTGCCAAGAAGGCAGCGTCCAAGGCCGCACCTGTCAAGGCCGGGCCCGCCAAGAAAGCCGCGTCCAAAGTCGGCGCCGCCAAGGCCGCACCCGCCAAGAAAGCCGCGGCCAAGTCCAGCGCCGCCAAAGAGGCCGCAGGCGGCAATCCCGGTGCCCCGGTCGGCACGGCCGAGCGGCCCTCCGCCAAGGCGGCAGCCAAGTCGGCCGGCACGGCCGAGCCGGCAGCCAAGCCGGCGGCTCCCGCCAAGGCGGCTCCCGCCAAGGCGGCTCCCGCCAAGGCGGTGGCGTCGGCCAAAAAAACGGCACCGGCCAAAAAGTCGGCATCGGCGGAGAAAACCGCCGTGGCGGGGAAGACTGCCACGGTGGCCGACGCCGCGTCCCCGGGCAAGGTGGCGGGGAAGGAAGCCGCCGAGGCGGCCGACAAGGCCGGCACGGCCAAAGAGTCCGCACCGGCCACCACGGCGGTGCCCGCTGAGGAGACGGGAGCCAGGACGGTGGCTGCGAAGAAGACCGCGAACAAGGTACCGGGCGCGCGCACCGCCGCCGCCGAGCCGGGGGCGCTGGCCGTACGGCCGGGCGAGGAGCCCTGGTCGCCGGCGGAGGTGGCCGAGGCCCGCAGCGGGCTGGAGGGCGAGACGGTGCGGCTGCGCACCGAGATCGCCGCCGCCGAGCAGGCGATCAGCGGCCTCATGCGCGACTCGGGCGACGGCGCCGGCGACGACCAGGCGGACACCGGCACCAAGAACATCACCCGGGAGCACGAGCTGGCCCTGGCCGCGAACGCCCGCGAGATGCTGCAGCAGACCGAGCGGGCGCTGGAGCGCCTGGACGCCGGTACGTACGGCCTCTGCGAGAACTGCGGCAAACCCATCGGGAAGGCCCGTATGCAGGCATTTCCCCGGGCCACCCTGTGCGTGGAGTGCAAGCAGCGGCAGGAACGTCGCTGACCGCCCCGGCAGTGCGTGCCGTACCCTCGTCCTCAGCCAGCAGGGACGACATCCAGGGACTCACGTGACTGAGGCGGAACAGGCCGGGCGGCCCACCGGTGCGACGGCGACGGCGACGGCCGGCGGGAGCGGCGAGCCCAAGGGCAGGCGCCGCATCGCGGTGCTGCTCGTGGTGGCCGCCTTCGCGTACCTCCTCGACCTGGGCAGCAAGCTGTTCGTGGTGGCCGAGCTGGAGCACCACGACCCCGTCCAGGTGATCGGCACCTGGCTGCAGTTCGAGGTCGTGCGCAACCGCGGCGCGGCCTTCGGGATCGGCGAGGCGATGACGGTCGTGTTCACGGTCATCGCCACCGCCGTGATCGTGGCCATCGCCCGCATCGCCCGCAAGCTCTACAGCCTCCCGTGGGCGATCGCCCTCGGCCTGCTGCTCGGCGGTGCCTTCGGCAACCTCACCGACCGGCTCTTCCGCTCGCCCGGCGGCTTCGAGGGCGGCGTGGTGGACTTCATCGCCCCCGCCCACTTCGCCGTCTTCAACCTCGCCGACTCCGCGATCGTCTGCGGCGGCTTCCTGATCGTGATCCTCTCGTTCCGGGGCCTGGACCCGGACGGCACCGTCCACGAGGACTGAGCCGCACAAGGCCCCGGACGGGGATGCCCCGCCCGTCCGTCATACTCGACGGGTGAGCACCATTCCCGAGATCCGCGCCCTTCCCGTACCCGACGGCCTGGAGGGCGAGCGCGTCGACGCGGCGATCGCCCGCATGTTCGGCTTCTCCCGCACCAAGGCCGCCGAGCTGGCGGCCGCGGGCAAGGTCCAGCTCGACGGGGCCGAGGCCGGGAAATCCGACCGGGTCACCGGCGGCGCCTGGCTGGAGGTCGAGATGCCCGCGCCGCCCGCGCCGGTGCAGATCGTCGCCGAGCCGGTCGAGGGCATGGAGATCGTCCACGACGACGACGACATCGTCGTCATCGTCAAGCCCGTCGGCGTGGCCGCGCACCCCAGCCCCGGCTGGACGGGCCCCACCGTGATCGGCGGGCTCGCCGCCGCCGGCTACCGCATCTCCACCTCCGGCGCCGCCGAGCGCCAGGGCATCGTGCACCGCCTGGACGTCGGCACCTCCGGCCTGATGGTCGTCGCCAAGTCCGAGCGCGCCTACACGCTGCTCAAGCAGCAGTTCCGCGAGCGCACGGTCGACAAGCGCTACCACTCCCTCGTCCAGGGCCACCCGGACCCGATGAGCGGCACCATCGACGCCCCCATCGGCCGCCACCCCAACCACGACTACAAGTGGGCGGTCACGGCCGAGGGCAAGCCGTCGGTGACGCACTACGACCTCATCGAGGCGTTCCGGGCCGCCAGCCTCCTGGACATCAAGCTGGAGACGGGCCGTACGCACCAGATCCGCGTGCACATGGCCGCCCACCGCCACCCGTGCGTCGGCGACCTCACCTACGGCGCCGACCCCACCATCGCCAAGCGGCTCAAGCTCACCCGCCAGTGGCTGCACGCCGTCCGGCTCGGCTTCGAGCACCCGGGCGACGGCCGCTGGGTGGAGTTCGAGAGCGCCTACCCCGCCGACCTGCAGTACGCCCTGGACACGGTGCGCGCCGAAAGCTCCTGAGCGGGCGGTGCCCGTGAGGCGGGCGGGAGGCGGGTGAGGCAGGCTGGAAGCCTGTTCGACCGCGCCGACCCGCCCGGAGGGCATCCGTGGACCAGCTCGCGCTGCTCTTCGTGCTGCTGCTCGGCGCGCTGGTCACGGTGCCCCTGGGCGACCGGCTGGGCGTTCCGTCCCCGGTGCTGATGACGATCGGCGGGATCGTCCTCGCGCTGCTGCCGTTCGTGCCCAACGTGAACATCGCGCCGGAGTTCATCCTCCCGCTGGTCCTGCCGCCCCTGCTCTACGCCACCGCCCAGCGCACGTCGTGGCGGCAGTTCGCGGCCAACAAGCGGCCGATCTTCCTGCTGGCGGTCGCGCTGGTCTTCGTCACCACCGCGGCCGTCGCCGCCGTCGCCAACGCGATCGTGCCCGGGCTCTCGCTGGCCGCCGCCGTGGC
This sequence comes from Streptomyces sichuanensis, assembly GCF_020328095.1. NCBI lineage: Bacteria > Bacillati > Actinomycetota > Actinomycetes > Kitasatosporales > Streptomycetaceae > Streptomyces > Streptomyces sichuanensis. The sequence goes on along the minus strand of NZ_JAIXMK010000124.1, from coordinate 7,656 downwards.
GCTGGGCGCCCTCGTGGCCCCGCCGGACCCGGTCGCCGCCACCGCCGTCGCGGGTTCCCTGGGGCTGCCGCGCCGCCTGGTGTCCATCCTGGAGGGCGAGGGGCTCTTCAACGACGTCACGGCCATCGTGCTCTACCACGTGGCCATCGCGGCCGCCGTCAGCGGCCACTTCTCGCTGCCGAGGGCGCTCGCCGAGCTGGTGCTGTCCGCCGTGGTGGCCGTCGCCGTCGGCCTCGGGCTCGGCTGGGCGGCCAAACGGCTGATGGACGTCCTCGGGGACGCCACCCTCCAGATCGGCCTCACCCTGCTGGTGCCGTTCGTCTCCTACGTCCTGGCCGAGGAGCTCAAGGGTTCCGGCGTGCTCGCGGTCCTCACCACCGCCCTCTTCCTCGCCGAGTACGCCCACGACCCCGACGACGTGCTCGGCCGGCTGGCCGGGCACACCTTCTGGGAGGTCGTCGACACCCTCGTCACCGGCGCGGCCTTCGGCCTCGTCGGCCTGGAGCTGCACAACGCCATCAGCACGGCCTCCGGCCGCTGGGGCGAGATGCTGGGCATCGGCGCCGCCATCGTGGCCGTGGTGGTGGGCGTACGGCTGCTGTGGCTGCTGCCCGCCGCGTGGCTGACCAAGAAGCTGCACAAGCGCCGGGACACCGAGGAGGAGGTCCTGCTGAGCTGGCGCGAGACGGTGGTGACGTGGTGGTCGGGGATGCGTGGCGTGGCCACCGTGGCGCTCGCCCTGGCCATCCCCCTCACCATGGCGGACAAGACGCCCTTCCCCGCCCGGGACGAGATCCTCTTCATCGCCTTCGCCGTCATCATCGCCACCCTCGTCGTCCAGGGCCTGACGCTGCCCTGGCTGGTCCGGCTGCTGGGCGTGCGCGCCGACACCGACGCGAGCCGGGAGCTGGAGCGGCAGCTGGCCGCCCGGGCGGCGAAGGCGGCCCGGCACCGCCTGCTGGAGATCGTCGAGGACGAGGACCTCCCCGAGGACATGATGGAGATGCTCGGCCGGCGCGCCTACGACATGGGCGCCCGGATCAGCCCCGACATGGTCGACGAGGAACGCCGCGACGCCCACGCGCAGCGCGTGGAGCGGCTGCGGACGCTCCACCGCGTGCAGGGGCAGCTGCTGTCGGCGGCCCGGCGCGAGGTGCTGGCGGCCCGCAGCGAGCCGGGAATGGACCCCGAAGTGGTGGACAGGGTGCTGCGGCACCTGGACGACCGGACCCTCCGCGGAATCTGAGCTCCCCGGCCCGGCCTCACGTCGTGCCCGGGCCCGGCCCGATGTCCTCGGCGGTCGGCGGGACCTGCCGGCGGTCGGGCGCCTCCTCCAGCCCCGGGGCCGGCGCGGTGTTGATCCGGGGGAGGGCGTACGGGTGCTCCCGGCGCAGCCACGACACCATCTCCTCGCGCACCACGCAGCGCAGGGTCCAGATGTCGTCGGCGTCCTTGGCGGTCACCAGCGCCCGCACCTGGATCGTGGAGGGCGTGGTGTCGGTGACCACCAGGCTCCAGGCCCGTCCGTCCCACTCCAGCGACTTCTTGAGCACCTCGTGGAGCCGCTCGCGCATCAGGTCCATCGGAGCCGTGTGGTCCAGGTGGAAGAAGACCGTGCCCGTCATCCGTGGGTTGCCCCGCGACCAGTTCTCGAACGGCCGGCTGGTGAAGTACGACACCGGCATGGTGATCCGCCGCTCGTCCCAGGTGGTCACCACCAGATAGGTGAGCGTGATCTCCTCGACGGTGCCCCACTCGCCGCCCACCACGACCGTGTCGCCGATGCGCACCATGTCCCCGAAGGCGATCTGCAGCCCCGCGAAGAGGTTGCCCAGCGTGGACTGGGCGGCCACACCGGCGACGATGCCGATCAGCCCGGCCGAGGCCAGCAGCGAGGTGCCCACGGTCCGCATGGCCGGGAAGGTCAGCAGCATCGCCGCCACCGCCACCACCGCCACGGCCGCCGTGACCACCCGCCGGATCAGCGTGACCTGCGTCCGCACCCGGCGCATCCGGGCCGGGTCCCGGGCCCCGGCGGCGTACCGGGCGTAGCCGGCCTCCACGACGGCCGTGGCCAGCCGCACGGCCAGCCAGGCGCACGCCCCGATCAGCGTCAGCGTCAGCACCTGGGCGATGACGTCCTCGTGGTCCTCGGCCAGCTCCGCCGAGGGGTAGCCGCCGCGCAGCAGCGCCACGCACAGCACCAGCCGCAGTGGCATCCGGCAGCGTCGCAGCAGCCCCCACAGGGGGGCCTCCGGATGCCTTTCGGCGATCCGGCGCACGACGTGGTCGGCGATCCAGCCGATCACCACCGTGACGATCAGCGCCCCGCCGACGACCGCCAGGGGACGCAGTATGTCCTCCATGGGCACCAGGCTCCTTCCGGCGTCCTGCCGGCGCGCGCCCCCTCCGACCGTAGCTGGCACGATGGGGGGCACGCGATCCAGCTGTAAGGAAGTGACTCTCCAGTGCCGTCCCCTACCACGATTCTCCTGTTCCATTCGGCCTACGGGCTGCGGCCCGCGGTCCACGCCGCGGCCGAGCGGCTGCGGGCCGCCGGGCACGAGGTGCACGTGCCGGACCTCTACGAAGGACGCACGGCGGAGACCGTCGAGGAGGGTATGGCGATCAAGGACGAGATCGGCCGCGAGGAGCTGCTGCGCCGCGCGGTGACCGCCGCCGCGCCGCTGTCGGACCGGGGCCTGGTCTACGCGGGGTTCTCGCTGGGCGGCTCCGTCGCCCAGAACCTGGCGCTGGGCGACGAGAAGGCCCGCGGCCTGCTGCTCCTGCACGGCACCTCCGACCTGCCGGAGGACGCGGCCGTGGACGAGCTGCCCGTCCAGCTGCACGTGGCCGACCCCGACCCGTTCGAGCCGCACGACTGGCTCAACGCCTGGTACCTGCGGATGCAGCGCGCGGGCGCGGACGTGGAGGTGCACCGTTACCGGGGCGCCGGGCACCTGTTCACCGACCCCGAGCTGCCGGACCACGACGCGGAGGCGGCCGACGCCACGTGGAAGGTGGCGCTGGCGTTCCTGGAGGAGATCGCGGACGGGCCCGCCTGAGCCCGTCCGGCGACCGTACGGTGCCTCAGCGCACCGGCGCGTCCACGCGCTCGACGCGCTGGCTGCCGGAGCGGGTGCGGTAGGAGCGGGTCCAGGAGGACGTCGCGTCCGGGTTCCTCTTGTCGGAGACGACGTAGTAGTCCATCTGCGCCCGCTCGGCCGTGACGTCCAGCACGCCATAGCCGTGCGAGTCCATGTCGAGCCACTTCACGTGCCGGTTGGCGGCCTTGATGGCGGTGGCGGCGGCCAGGGACACCGTGTGCGGCGCCACGTGCAGGAGGTCGTCGAGGTTGTCGGAGGTGACCGAGGTGACGACGAACTCGGTGGCCACCGACGACGACAGCGGGTACGTGGCCGCCCTCTTCGGCACGTCGTTGGCCCACGCCATGTGGATGTCGCCGGTGAGGAAGACGGTGTTGCGGATGGCGCGGTCGGCCAGGTGGGATATCAGCTCGCGCCGGTCGTCGGTGTAGCCGTCCCACTGGTCGGTGTTGATGGTGATGCCGCCCTTCGGCAGCCCCAGCAGCTCCGCCAGCGGCTCCAGCAGGTGGGCGGGGAGCGCGCCGAAGGCGACCGGGGAGATCATCACCGGGTTGCCGACGAGTCGCCAGGCGGTGTCGGAGGACGCCAGGCCCTCCTTGAGCCAGTCCAGCTGCGCCCGGCCCGTGATCGTGCGCTCGGGGTCGTCCACCGAGCCGCTGCCGTTCTTGACCTGCTGCGAGCGGAACGATCTCAGGTCCAGCAGGTGCAGGTCGGCGAGCTTGCCGAAGCGCAGCCGGCGGTAGGTGGTGCCCTCGACGGAGGGGCGGACGGGCATCCACTCGAAGTACGCCTGCTTGGCCGCCGCCACGCGCACGGCCCAGTCGCCCTCGGCGCCGGGGGTGTGGTTCTCCGCGCCGCCGGTCCAGGCGTCGTTGGCGAACTCGTGGTCGTCCCAGATGGCCACGACGGGGTGGGCGTGGTGCAGGGCCTGCAGGGCGGGGTCGGTGCGGTAGCGGCCGTGGCGGGTGCGGTAGTCGGCCAGCGTGACGATCTCGTGGGCGGGGGCGTGCGGGCGCACGACGTACTTGGCGGCCGGGTACTGGCCGGTGCCGTACTCGTAGATGTAGTCGCCGAGGTGGAGCACCGCGTCCAGGTCGCGGCGGTCGGCGAGGTGGCGGTAGGCGGAGAAGTGGCCCGACTCCCAGTTGGCGCAGGAGACCACGCCGAAGCGGACGCCCTCGGTGGCCGCGCCGTGGGCGGGGGCCGTGCGGGTACGGGCGGTGGGGGAGTGGGTGCCGTTCGCGGTGAAGCGGAAGAAGTACCCCGTGGCGGGGCGCAGTCCGCGCACGTCCGCCTTGACGGTGTGGTCGGTGGCGGCGGACGCGGTCACCGCGCCGCGGGCGACGACGCGGGTGAAGCCGGCGTCCTCGGCCACCTCCCAGGCGACCTCGACGGCCGGACCGCGCCCGGAGCCGGGCTCGGCGTCCGCGGTGGGGGTGACGCGGGTCCAGAGGAGGATGCCGTCGGGCAGCGGGTCGCCGGAGGCGACGCCGTGCAGGAAGGCGGTGCCGGAGCCGGTCGTGGCACCGGCCTGGGGGCCCGTGTCGGCCAGGGCCGCGGGGGCGGCGGCCAGGGGCAGCAGGGCAGCGGTGGCGGTGGCCGCGGCAGCCGTGACGGCAGTGCGGCGTGATATGTCGTGGGATGTCACGGGCCGTCACTTTACTGCCCGGTAATGCCGGGGGTAAGGCCGCGGACGGGCCGAACGAAGTGTTCGCCCGCCCGTCGGCCGGCCGTCGCCGGCGCGCGCCGGCGACGGCGCGGTGACTACTTCTTGAGCGACTGCTCCAGCAGGGCCGTGAACTCCGGCGCCGCCTGCGGCGCCTGGCCCTGCTCGTTGGCCAGGACCTTGCCGTTGAGCTTGAGACCGGGGGTGCCCTGGAGGTCCTTGCCCTGGCCGACGAAGGTGTCGAAGGTCTTGGACATCTCCTGCGCCCACTTGTCGTACGTGCCGTCCTTCACGTCCTTCTCGAAGGCGGCGTTGCCCTTGAGCTCCTTGACCTCCCCGGCGATGGAGAGCAGCTTCTCGTCGTCGGAGAACGCGTCGTCCCGCTCGTCGGGGTGGTTCTTCTGCGCGAACAGCGCCTTCTTGTAGTCCAGGAACGCCTGGGGGCTGACGTTGAGCGCGGCGCCCAGCGCGCTCAGCGCGTTCTTCGACCCCGAGCCCTTGATCATCGGGTTGCGGTCGAGGAAGGTGCCCATGCGGTACTGCACCTTGTACTTGCCGTCCTTGATGTCCTTCAGGACGGTCTCGCCGACCCTCTGCTCGAAGCCGGAGCAGACCGGGCAGCGCATGTCCTCGAAGACCTCCAGGGTGTTCTTCGCGTCCTGCTTGCCGACGACGACCGTGGTGCCCTTGTCGCCCGTGGAGTTGGCGGGCTGCCGGAATGCGGTCTTGGCGGCGGCCGCGTCCCAGTCCTCGCTGCTGACCTTGTTGTTCTTGCTGCCGTCGGTCGCCTTGGTGAGGGCGATGCCGGCGCCGCCCGCGATGGCGAGGACGGCCACGATCGCGCCGACGACCAGGATCTGACGGCGGGTCTTGTCCTTCTTCGCCTGGCGCTCGCGCTCGGCGCGCAGCCGCTCGCGCGCGGCGGCCTTGTTCTGCGGGTTGTTGCGGTTGCTCACGATGTCGCTCCGTCGGGGACGTACGGGAAAGGGACCGGGGTGGTGCTCAGGCGGATGCCGGGCACACGGGCGGTCCCCGCCGTACGACGGAGTGTCCGAGCAGGGGGAGCGAGCGGGAGATCAGGGTGTCGCGCACGGGCCGGACGCGCAGCCGTGCGGGACGGTCGCCGGCGCCGAGCGCGGCGACGGCCAGCAGCAGGGGCCGGAAGGCGAAGGAGGCGACCGCGCGCAGCAGCCGCGTCAGCGCCACCTCGCCGCGCCTCAGCCAGGCGGCGGCCAGCAGTCCGACCGCCAGGTGCGCGGCGAGCAGCAGCCAGGGGGTGGCGGACGAGGTGGCCGCACCGCCCTGCAGGGAGCCGGGGCCGTCGGCCGCCATCCGGGCCAGCGGGGTGCCGAAGTCACCGCCGCGGCAGACCAGGTCGACGCCCATGGAGCGCAGCGGGCCCGATATGGGGCCGCCGGCCGGGCCGTAGCAGGCGTGCTGGCCGGTGGTGAAGACGGTGTCGGCGGCCAGCTCCAGCGGTACGAGCAGGGCGGCTATGGACCAGAAGCCGCGCTCCCGGCCGGCCAGCGCGTAGGCGACGGCGAAGCACACCGCCGACAGCACGGCGACCGTGGCGACCGGCAGCGGGGTGCGCGAGAGCAGCACGTGGGAGGCCGCGGACAGGGTGACGCACAGCGCGGTGAACAGCGCGGCGCGCATCCCCCTGAACCGAACTGCCGTCCCCTCCATGACGCCGAAGTCTGCCACGGCATCCGTGAGGTGTCGCGTCTCGATTCGGCATCTTCGATGAGGGGACGGCGGGAACGGCGGCGCTGCCGCCCGGGGGCGGCAGCGGCGGCTACTTGAGGTGTTCCGCGACCGCCGGGCTGAACTGCTGCGGGGTCATCGGGACGCCCTTGCCGTTCGCCGTTTCGACCTGCAGCTTCTTGCCGTCGACCTTCAGGGTGGGGGTGCCGGTGACGTCCTTGGCCTTGTCGAAGGTGTCGGACACCTCCAGCGCCCACTTGTCGAAGGTGCCCTCCTTGACGTTCTTCTCGAACTCCGCGTTCCCCTTGAGCGCGGGGACCTGCTGGGCGACCTTCAGCAGGACGTCGTCCTTGGAGAAGTCGTCCTTGGTCTCCTCGGGGTGGTTGGCCTTGGAGTAGAGGGCCTTGTTGTAGGCGCTGAAGGCGTCGGGGCTCACGTTGAGCGCGGCGCCGAGCGCGCTGAGCGCGTTCTTCGATCCCGTGCCGGCGATCTGGGGGTTGCGGTCGAGGAAGGTGCCGATGCGGTACGAGACCTTGTACTTGCCGTCCTTGACGTCCTTGTCGATCGTGTCGCCGACGTTCTGCTCGAAGACCGAGCAGATCGGGCAGCGCATGTCCTGGTAGACCTCCAGGGTGTGCTGGGCGTCCTTCTTGCCGATCACGATCTCGGTGCCGTTGTCGCCGCCGGTGTTGGCGGGCTTGACGAGGGTCTGCTTGGCCGCCGCCTGCCACGCCGCGCTGGTGGACTTGTCGCCGCCGCCGTCGCTCATCCGGCTCACGCCGTAGGCGATGCCGCCGGCTATCGCCAGGACGCCGACGACCGCTCCGGCGACGACGAACTGGCGGCGGGCCTTCTCCCGCTTCGCCTGCTGCTCGCGCTCGGCGCGCAGCCGCTCGCGGGCGCTCTGCTTGTTCTCCCAGTTGTTGCGCTTGCTCATGGTGGTGCTTCTCCGTGGTGCTCTTGGTGCGGGTTGCTCTTCTGCTCAGCCGAGGGCGGGGCGGAGCGGCGGTCCGCGCCGGACGACGGAGTGGAGAAGCGGGGTGCGCGGCCGTACCGCGCGCGCGGGGCGCAGGGGCCTGACGGGCGCGCCCGCGGGGCGGGCGTACGCGACGGGCGTGGCGGTGGCCAGCAGCAGCGGCCGGAAGGCGGCCACCGCGGCGGCGCGCAGCAGGCGGC
>NZ_JAIXMK010000123.1:0-17735 GCF_020328095.1 Streptomyces sichuanensis | reverse complement strand
CCCCGACCGCCCCGCGCCGGCTGCGGGGGCCCTGGGGCGGGATGCGCCGCGACCGTCGGGGTGTGGCCGCCGCCCGGCGGCGGTGCGGACCGGCCGCCCCCGGCGGCCGCCGTCCGCAGCATCCGCTCGGCCTCGTCCACCCCGATCCGCTGTGCGGGATCCTTGCGCAACAGCCCGTCGAGCACGGGCGCGAGCGCACCCGCCCGCCGTGGCGGCGGCAGCTCCGCGTCGACCACGGCCCGCAGCGTGCTCAGCGGCGTGTCCTGACGGAACGGCGAGGCGCCCTCCACCGCTGCGTAGAGCATCACCCCGAGCGACCACAGGTCCGACGCGGGACCGGGCGGATGGCCGAGGGCGCGCTCGGGCGCCAGGTACTCGGGCGAGCCCACCAGTTGTCCGGTCGCCGTCAGCGCCGAACTGCCCTCGATCATCGCGATGCCGAAGTCGGAGAGGACGACACGCCCGTCGTTGGCTATGAGGACGTTTCCCGGTTTCACGTCGCGGTGCAGTACGCCCACGGAGTGCGCCCCCCGGAGCGCGGCCAGCACCTCCGCGCCGATGTGCGCCGCCCGCGCCGGCTCCAGGGGGCCCTCCGCTTCCAGCAGGTCGGCCAGCGACATGCCGCGCACCAGTTCCATGACGATCCACGGCCGGCCCTCGTCACCGGCCACGTCGTGCACGGTGACGACGTTGCGGTGGGAGATGCGCGCCGCCGCGCGCCCCTCGCGCTCCAGCCGGGCGTAGAGATGGCGGACGTCGGAATCCGGCAGGCCGGCGGGGGCGCGCACCTCCTTGACCGCCACTTCCCGGCCCAGGACCTCGTCCCGCGCCCGCCATACCACGCCCATGCCGCCGCGCCCCAGCTCGCCCAGCAGCCGGTAGCGGCCCGCCAGCACTCGTCCGGCGCCGGAACCCGTGTCCATGCGGTGTCCCTCCCCCGAGAGCAATTCGGGGTGAATGTACCGCAACGTAGCGTGATTGCCCCCACCCTCGTGCCGTATTGTCCTGACCAACTCGCGCACAGTGACGTCAGGTTCACGCCAGGCGTGTCAACCCCCTTGACGGGGTGGTGAATCGGCCCCGCCGATGCGCGGGTGACGCGATGGGGCGATAGGGTTACCCTGCCTGGGCCGGGTGCCTCGTACGGGTGGGGAGTGTCATGGATCAGATAACAATGCGCAGCAGGCCGCGTGTGCCTGCCATCACTTACGGGAGCGGTGCGTCGAGCGCGCGCCTCGACCGTCACCTCGCGGTGCTCGGCGGGCCCGCCCTGCCGCAGCGCGAGGTCGAGGGTGCGACCGTGCTGATGCGCGAGCTGACCTCGCGCGACCACGCCCGGGCCGGCCAGGGCGCGAGCCAGAGCCGGACCGCCCGGGTCTCCCTGTTCGCCCCGCTGCGGCGGCTGCGCCGTTCGCTCTTCGGCAGCCACAGCGGCGGCAACCACGCCTGACCCGGCCCCGGCCCGCACGGCCTGCCCTTTCCCCGGGGCCGGCCATCCGGCACACCCACGGCACCCCCGGCCGGGGCGAACACCCCGCTCCTTCGTTCCGTGTCCGTCCCGAGCCCTGCTCAGTGCACGTCCAGCGTGACCGTGAACGAGAAGCGGTCACCGCGGTAGCGGATGCGGGCCACGTCGACGGCGTGGCCCGACTCGTCGTACGTCACGCCCGTGTAGTGCAGGATCGGGCTCAGCAGGGGCACCTGCAGGAGGCGGGCCGTCTCCGGGTCCGCCAGGCGCGCCTCGACCGTGTCCGTGATGCGGCTGATCCGCACCCCCACCACGTCGCGCAGCACCTTCGTCATCGGCCAGCGCGCGAGGTCCGCCACGTCGATGCGCTCGGCCACCTCCGGCCGGACGAGGTTCTCCGCCCAGTTCGTCGGCTCGCCCGACGTGCCGTCGCAGCGCAGCCGCCGGTAGGCGACCGCCTCGTCCAGCCCGGGGAAGTGCTCGGCCAGGTCGGCCGGGACGGCGACCGGCCCGTGGTCCAGCACCGCCGTGCGCTCGCCGGACTGCTGGGCGACGATCGTGTCCACCGAGCCGAGCAGCCGCACGGGGGAGCCCCGCCGGGCGCTCGGCTCGATGAAGGTGCCGCGCCGCCGGTGCCGGCTGATCAGCCCCTCCGCCTCCAGCTCCTTCAGGGCCTGCCGCATGGTCAGCACGCTGACGCCGTAGTGCTCGGCGAGGGCGTCCTCGGTGGGCAGGCGCAGCGGGTCGTCCGGGCGGCGCCCCAGTATGGAGGCGCGCAGCGACTGCGAGACCTGGTACCACAGCGGCAGCTTGCGGTTGAGCGCGAGGGAGTCGGGGGCGAAGGTGGTCACGGGGGCTCCGGCTCGTGCGGCGTCAGCGGTCGAAGTGGCGCTGCAGACCCTGCCACACCGCGTCGTACCCCGTCTGCAGGTGTCCGGCGCCCGCCGCCTGCCCGGTGAGGGTCACCGGCCAGCGCGTCTCGAACATGAAGGCCAGCCCGTCGTCCAGCTTCTGCGGCGCCAGCTCCGCCGCGCTCGCCCGCTCGAAGGTGTCCCGGTCCGGGCCGTGCGCCGACATCATGTTGTGCAGCGAGCCGCCGCCCGGCACGAAGCCGCCCTTCCCGGCCGTCTTCGCGTCGTACGCGCCCTCGATCAGGCCCATGTACTCGCTCATCACGTTCCGGTGGAAGTACGGCGGCCGGAACGTGTCCTCGCCCACCAGCCAGCGGGGGGCGAACACCACGAAGTCGACGCCCGCCAGGCCCGGGGTGTCGGACGGCGAGGTGAGGACCGTGAAGATCGACGGGTCCGGGTGGTCGTAGCTGATCGAGCCGATGACGTTGAAGCGGCGCAGGTCGTAGACGTAGGGGACGTAGTTGCCGTGCCAGGCGACCACGTCCAGCGGCGAGTGGTCGTACGTGGCCGTCCAGAGGTTGCCGCAGAACTTGTTGACCACCTCGACCGGGCCCTCGACGTCCTCGTGGGCCGCGACGGGCGCCAGGAAGTCCCGGGCGTTCGCCAGACCGTTCGCGCCGATCGGGCCCAGGTCGGGCAGGACGAAGGGCTTGCCGTAGTTCTCGCAGACGTAGCCGCGGGCGTCCTCGTCCAGCAGCTCCACCCGGAAGCGCACGCCGCGCGGGATCAGCGCCACGTGCCCCGGCTCGGCGCGCAGCAGCCCGAACTCGGTGCGCAGCAGCAGCCCGCCGCGCTCCGGCACGATCAGCAGCTCGCCGTCGGCGTCGCTGAACACCCGGGTCATCGAGGCGTTGGCGGCGTACAGGTGCACGGCCATGCCCGTGCGCTGCGCGGCGTCACCGTTGCCGCCCAGGGTCCACAGGCCGGCCAGGAAGTCGGTGCCCCCGGCCGGCTCCGGCATCGGGTCCCAGCGCAGCCGGTTGGGGTCGGGCACGGTCTCGGTGAAGGGCGCGCCGCGCAGGGCGCCGTTGTCGGTGCGGGTGAACGGCGGGTGGGCGGCCGAGGGGCGGATGCGGTACAGCCACGAGCGCAGGTTGTGGGCGCGGGGCTCGGTGAAGGCGGAGCCGCTCAGCTGCTCCGCGTAGAGGCCGAGCGGCGCCCGCTGCGGGGAATTGCGCCCGTGCGGCAGGGCGCCGGGCAGGGCCTCGTTGCTGTGCTCGTTGCCGAAGCCGGACAGATACGTCAGCCCCTCGGCCGTCTTCCGCGCCTGCTCGTTGCCGCTACCGCTCATCGCGTGCTCCCGCTGCCGGTGGATTCCTATGGGAGACCGTAGGATTCCCGGCCGGGCACGTCAATGGATCAGCGCCCGCCGTGTTCGGCCGCCCGAGGGCCACCCCGCGGACCGGCCAAATCCACCGGGGCGGGGTGCAGTTGCTGGTCAGTTCGTCCTACCGGTGGGTAGGGTCGAGGGCGACCGAGCGCACCGCACCGCGAGGAGAAGACCTGTGATCGCCCACGACGGGATGTACATCGACGGCAGCTGGCGGCCCGCCGCGGGCCGTGACACGACCGAGGTGGTCAACCCGGCCGACGAGCAGATCATCGGGGTCGTTCCGGCGGGCACCGCCGAGGACGTCGACGCCGCCGTGCGGGCCGCCCGCGCGGCCCTGCCGGGCTGGGCCGCCACTCCGCCGGGCCGTCGCGGCGCGTACCTCGCCGCCCTGCGCGACGCGCTCGCCGCCCGGCAGGAGGAGGTGGCCGCCACCGTCACCGCCGAGCTCGGCTCGCCCACCGGCTTCGCCCGGCGGGTCCACGCCGGCGTGCCGGTCGCCGTCGCCGGTTCGTACGCCGAGCTGGCCGCGGAGCACGCGTTCGAGGAGCGCATCGGCAACTCCACCGTCCTGCACGAACCGGTCGGCGTCGTCGGAGCGATCACGCCCTGGAACTACCCGCTCCACCAGATCGTCGCCAAGGTCGCCCCGGCCCTCGCCGCGGGCTGCACGGTCGTCCTCAAGCCCGCCGAGGACACGCCCCTGACCGCCCAGCTCTTCGCCGAGTGCGTGGCCGACGCGGGCCTCCCGGCCGGCGTGTTCAACCTGGTCACCGGCCTGGGCGAGGTCGCCGGCCGGGCACTGGCCGAGCACCCGGGCGTCGACCTCGTCTCCTTCACCGGCTCGACGGCCGTCGGCAGATCCGTCGCCGCGGCCGCCGGCGCCGCGATCAAGCGGGTCGCCCTCGAACTGGGCGGCAAGTCCGCCTGCGTCGTCCTCCCCGGCGCGGACCTCACCCGGGCCGTCACCACCACCGTCGCCGACGTCATGCGCAACGCCGGCCAGTCCTGCAACGCCCTGACCCGGCTGCTGGTCCACGCCGACCAGTACGAGGAAGCCGTCCGGATCGCCGCCGAGGCCGTGCGGGACTACGTGCCCGGCGACCCCACCGACCCGGCCACCCGGCTGGGACCCCTCGTCAGCGCGGCGCAGCGCGAACGGGTCACCGGCTACGTCACCCGGGGCATCGAGGAGGGCGCGCGCCTGGTCGTGGGCGGGCCCGGGGCCCCCGAGGGCCGCGAGAAGGGCTACTACGTCCGCCCGACCCTCTTCGCCGACGTCACGCCCGGCATGACCGTCGCCCAGGAGGAGATCTTCGGGCCCGTCGTCTGCGTCATGAAGTACGAGGACGAGGAGGAGGCCCTGCGCATCGCCAACGGCACGGTCTACGGGCTGGCCGGCGCGGTGTGGGCGCAGGACGAGGAGCGGGCCGCCGCCTTCGCCCGCCGCATGGACACCGGGCAGGTCGACGTCAACGGCGGCCGGTTCAACCTGCTCGCCCCCTTCGGCGGCCACAAGCAGTCGGGGATCGGGCGGGAGCTGGGCGTGCACGGTCTGACGGAGTACCTGCAGACCAAGTCCCTCCAGTTCTGACCCGCGCCCACCCGCCCGGCCCGGTCCGCACGGCCCGTCGCCGCCGGGAGCGCACAGTCCGCACCCGCCCGGAGAGACCCGAGAAAGGGTTCGTCATGGTTCGCGCCGCCGTCCTGCCCGCCGTGGGCGCCCCGCTGGAGATCACCGAGATCGACCTGCCCGCCCCCGGCCCGGGGCAGGTACGGGTGCGGCTCGCCGCCGCCGGGGTCTGCCACTCCGACCTCTCGCTCTCCAACGGCACCCTGCGCCAGCCGGTCCCGGCCGTGCTCGGGCACGAGGGGTCGGGCACCGTCACCGCCGTCGGCGAGGGCGTGCACGAGGTGGCACCCGGCGACCGGGTCGTCCTCAACTGGGCGCCCTCCTGTCGCTCCTGCCACTTCTGCGGCCTGGACGAGCCCTGGCTGTGCGCCGACGCCGCGGCCGGCGCCGGCACCCCGTACGCCACCCTGCGCCGGGACGGCTCCGCGCTCCACCCGGGCCTGGGCACCGCCGTCTTCGCCGAGGAGACCGTGGTGCGGGCGAGCGCCGTGCTGCCGTTGCCCGACGGCATCCCGCTGGCGGAGGCGGCCCTGCTCGGCTGCGCGGTGCTCACCGGCTACGGCGCGGTGCACCACAGCGCCCGGGTGCGGGCCGGCGAGACGGTGGCGGTCTACGGCGTCGGCGGCGTGGGCCTGTCCGTGCTGCAGGCCGCACGGATCGCCGGGGCGGCGACGATCGTGGCGGTGGACGTGTCCCCGGAGAAGGAGGCGCTGGCCCGCGCGGCCGGGGCCACCGCGTTCGTCGTCGCCTCCGAGGACACCGCACGGACGGTCCGGGAGCTGACCGGCGGCCACGGCGTGGACGTGGCCGTCGAGTGCGTCGGCCACGCCGGCACCATCCGTACCGCATGGTCCTCCACCCGCCGGGGCGGCCGCACCACCGTCGTCGGCATCGGCGGCCGGGACCAGCAGGTGGCCTTCTCGGCGCTGGAGCTCTTCCACTTCGGCCGCACCCTCACCGGCTGCGTCTACGGCAACAGCGACCCGGCCCGGGACCTGCCCGCCATCGCCTCCCACGTGCGCGCGGGACGGCTGGACCTGGCGGGCATGGTGACGGCGCGCACGGACCTCGACGGCATCCCGGCCGCGTTCGAGGCGATGCTGGCCGGGCGCGGCGGCCGGACCCTGGTGGTCTTCCCGGATTAGGGCAGGTGCCACTGCGGGGACGGCAGATGGATCAGTATCAGCACGAAGCCGGCGAGGGTGAAGGTGCGGAGGGCGGCCTGCAGTCCGTTCCACTTGGCCGACTGCCACATCGCGAACCACTCGCCGCCTATGGCCATGAAGCCCAGCCCGAACAGCAGCATGAGCATCAGCAGTCCCAGCGTGGTGGCCCGCCGGGCCGCGCCGTAGCCGGGGCCGTACCGGCGCAGGCCGCGGACCCACAGCACGGTGGCCGCGATCAGCAGGGCGGCGGCCAGCGTCTCCCATACGATGATGAGCACGTAGGCCGCGTCCTGGAGAGCGGGGTCCGTGACGGCTCGCCACATCAGGTCCTCGTCCTCGAAGGTCGTGTCCATCGCCAGGACGTGCCGGACGAACTCCTGGTTGGTGCCGAAGTCGGTGATGTTGCCGAAGGCGACGAGGGTGATGTAGACCGCCACCGTGGCGGTCAGCACCGTGGCCGCCACGGGCAGGGTGCGCTCAGCGGTCATGGGGTGATTCCTTCCCCCGCGACCGGGGCCGTACGCCCCCTAAGCGCTTGCTCAGGGTCGGGGTATGGTGTTCGTCCTTCTGACGGCGAGGGGCCCGGAGCGGCCCGGAGAGCGGGGCACGGCATGGATGCGGAGGCGCAGCGGACCGAGGAGTGGGCCGACGTGACGCCCGACGCCGCACGGCGGCTGCTGACCGCCGCCGTCCAGGCGTTCGCCGGACGCGGCTACCACGCCACCACCACCCGCGACATCGCCGGCCGCGCCGGCATGAGCCCCGCCGCGCTCTACATCCACTACCGGACCAAGGAAGAACTCCTCTTCCGCATCAGCGGCGTCGGCCACCGCCTCGCCCTCGACATCCTCCGGCAGGCCCGGGACGGCGCCGGCACCCCCGCCGAGCGGCTCGCCACCGCCGTCCGCCGCTTCGTGCGCTGGCACGCCGAGCACCACACCACCGCCCGGGTCGTGCAGTACGAGCTCGGCGCGCTCGGCGAGGAGCACTACGCGGAGATCCTCGCCATGCGCCGGGACACCGACGCCGCCGTGCGCGCCATCATCGAGGACGGCGTCGCCGCCGGCGACTTCGACGTCCCCGACGTGCGCGGCACCACCCTCGCCGTCCTCTCCCTGTGCATCGACGTCGCCCGCTGGTTCAACGCCGAGGGCAAGCGCACCCCCGACGAGGTCGGCGAGCTGCACGCCGGGCTGGTGCTGCGCATGGTGGGGTACGACGGCCCCCTGCCCGCCGGCGTCTGACGTACAGTCTGAGCCGTGCCGCAGATTTCGAACAAAATCCACGAGCTGACCGTCGGGCAGCTCTCCGCGCGCAGCGGCGCGGCCGTCTCCGCCCTGCACTTCTACGAGACCAAGGGCCTGATCAGCAGCCGCCGCACGGCGGGCAACCAGCGCCGCTACGACCGTGACGCGCTGCGCCGGGTCGCCTTCATCCGCGCCGCGCAGCGCGTCGGCATCCCGCTCGCCACGATCCGTGACGCGCTCGCCGAACTGCCCGACGAGCGCACCCCCAACCGCGCCGACTGGGCACGGCTGTCCGAGGTCTGGCGGATCGAGCTGGACGAACGGATACGGCAGCTCGGCGCGTTGCGCGACCGCCTGGACGACTGCATCGGCTGCGGCTGCCTGTCGCTGGACAAGTGCGCGCTGTCCAACCCCGACGACCGCTTCGGCGGCATGGGCACCGGCTCGCTGCTGTACGGCCAGCGCACGTCCTGAAGGCCCGCACGCCGCTCCCGCGGCCGGTCACCGGGCGTCCGGCCGCTCCCCGGGGGCGCCCCCCCGGGGAGCGGCCTCACACCGCCGCGTAGCGCTCGGCGAAGGTGTACCGCCGGGTCGCGGACAGCACGGCGGGGGTGAGGACGGACACGGGGACGACGATGCCGCAGTCCGTGCACACGGGCCCCTGGAGCGGATAGCGCTCCAGGTCCGTGCGCCACTCGATGCGTTCCTGGGCGCACACGGGGCAGGCGTCGCCGGGGGCGGACTCCATGGCCTTGATCATCCGGCGCAGCACGTCCGCGAGGGGGGCGGCCGGGGTCACCTCGGGGGACGCGCACGGCACGATGTCACAGCCGCCCCAGGTGTTGCGGTGCCAGTCGTCGACGGCGCTGGGCTGGCGGATGCCGTCGTGCTTCTCGCGCCGGCGGCGGCCGGCGAACTCCGCCTCGTAGGCCAGCCAGACCTCGCGCGCCTCCTCCAGCTCGGCCAGCGCGGCGATGAGCAGGGCGGGGTCGGGGGAACGGTCGTCGGGGGCGAGGCCGGCGCGGGCGCACAGGTGGCGCCAGGTCGCCCGGTGCCCGTACGGGGCGAAGCGTTCGAGGCATTTGCGCAAGGACGTCCGGCGCAGTGCGATGGTGTTCCGTGGATTGCGGACTTCCCGGGCTAGTGCTCTGAAACCTGCCACTGCATCCCACCTCCGGCGGCGCGGACTCGGATCGACATGGAAGGGACGTATCCCGCCGCCGATCGGATCCATCGGATATTCGGACCCGCTGGACGGGATACGCGCCGACTTCCGCTCTGCTACCCCCATCGGGCCGACAGATGTGGGCCCGGGTGAAGGTGGCGGATCCTCAGCCCACCGACGGGCGGACGAGCCGCCCGGCCACCAGGACGAGACGGGCCAGCTCCCCGTGGCAGATGTCGCTGTGCGCACCGGAGGGCGGCCCGCCGCGCCGGACGACGGCCGCGACGTCGACGTTGACGCAGCCGGACTCCGGCAGCGGGCCCGCCAGGGCCTGCCCGAGCTCCAGCGTCCCGGTGCCGGTCACGGCCTGGACGCCGTCGTGGCCCATCGCGCCCCACCGGGCGTCGCCGAGGCCCAGCGCGGACTGCGTGTCCCCGGACATCCGGGAGGCGAGCGGGTAGAGCAGGCTCAGCGCCAGGTCGTGGCGCGAATGGCAGCACACCACGGGCCCGGCGACCCGGCGGTGCAGGTCCTTCAGCACCCCCGAGCGGTCCTGGGCGAAGGGCAGGCGGGGCGCGAAGGCGTAGTGCGAGAAGGCGCCTTGGAGCAGAACGAGGGAGTGCACGCACTGTGCGCGCTCCGGCAGCCCGCGCACGGCGAACGCCACGAGCCGCCCGCCGAAGCTGTGTCCCACCAGGTGCACCCGCAGGCCCGGGGACGCCTCGGCGAGCTCCCCGAGGAGCGGACCGAGCCCCTGCTGCCCCACCTGGCCCGCGCGTCGCTTCATCTCCCAGTAGGAGCCCTGCCGCAGCAGTTCGAGGGCGCCGCTCCACAGGCGCCCCAGCCCCCCGAAGAGCTCCGCTCGGGCCGAGCCGGCCGGGACCACGGCCTCGGCGAAGCGCTCGCAGACCGCCCGCGGGCTCTCGGTCAGCATCGCCGGCGCCGCGGACGCGCCCGGCTCCGGGTCCACGTCGTCGAGAACGCCGCGGAGAACGGGGTCCTCCGCGCCGGTGGCCGCCCCGGGACCGGGCACCCCCACGAGCCGCCGCACGAGGGAGGCGAACTCCTCCAGCCGCGCGGGGTCCGCCGGCCGCCGCTCGATCAGCTCGGCCAGCCGGTCCAGCAGGGCCTCGCTGCCGGGGAAGACCGCCGCCAGCGCTTCCAGCGTGCCGGGCTCCAGCGCCGGGCCGTCTCCGGTCAGCGCGGGACGGAGGTCCGGGAAGTCGGGGACGGGCTCGTCGGTGAAGCGCATCGACGGCCAGATCACACCGCCGTAGCCCAGGCGCGCGGCGTCGTCGCCGCACTCGGCGAACACGGCGGGGAAAGGGGCGAAGAACCGGCGGTAGAGGCCGGTGGCGAGCGACCGGCTGTTGTTCCAGCCGTGCGCGAAGACCACCAGATCGGTCAGGCCACGGTCCACCACCCCGCGTATCAGGGCGTCCCGGCCGCCCGGATCCACGTCTCCCTCGGCGTCGAACATCAGCTCCCAGTACGGCTCCACACCCACGTCCGTCATGACGTCCCCCTGTGCCGGTCCCGATGTGCGCGCATCTTCCTGCCGTCAAGAGGGCATGTCCAGCCTCCCGTCAACCGGTTCACCCGTGCGAGAAGCCCTTTCCCCCCGGCATACCGACTGGTTAGTGTGCCGCTCACGGAAAGGCGGGTGGCGATGACGACCACGACGGCGACGGCCGGCACGACGGAGGGCGGCGGACGGCCCGTACCGCAGCGGCTGCTCGCGGCCGCCACCCGGCTCTTCGCCGAGCAGGGCTACGACCGCACGTCCGTCCAGGAGATCGTCCGGGCGGCAGGCGTCACCAAGGGCGCGCTCTACCACTACTTCGGCTCGAAGGACGACCTGCTGCACGAGGTCTACGGGCGCGTCCTGCGCCTGCAGCAGGAGCGGCTCGACGCCTTCGCGGGCGCCGACGCCCCCGTCGAGCAGCGGCTGCGGGACGCGGCCGCCGACGTGGTCGTGACGACCATCGAGAACCTCGACGACACGAAGATCTTCTTCCGGTCGATGCACCAGCTCGGCCCCGAGAAGCTCCGGCAGGTGCGGGCCGAACGGCGCCGCTACCACGAGCGGTTCCGCGCCCTGGTGGAGGAGGGCCAGCGCACGGGCGTCTTCGGCTCGGCGACCCCCGCCGACCTGGTGGTCGACTACCACTTCGGCTCCGTCCACCACCTGGCCAGCTGGTACCGCCCGGACGGCCCGCTCAGCGCCCGGCAGGTCGCCGACCACCTCGCGGACCTCCTCCTACGGGCGCTACGGCCCTAGGGCGTGTCCGGCGCACCGGTCCACGGGCCCCACGGCCTCAGGCGTGGCGGCCCAGCTCCCGCCGGGCCAGTGACCGCTGGTGCACCTCGTCCGGCCCGTCCGCCAGGCGCAGTGTCCGCGCCGCCGCCCACAGCTCCGCCAGCGGGAAGTCCTGGCCCACGCCGCCGGCGCCGTGCAGCTGCACCGCCTTGTCGAGGATGTCCGCCACCGTCCGCGGCGTCGCGATCTTGATGGCCTGGATCTCCGTGTGCGCGCCCCGGTTGCCGACGGTGTCCATCAGCCACGCCGTCTTGAGCACCAGCAGCCGCAGTTGCTCCACCGCCACCCGCGCATCGGCGATCCACTCCTGCACCACCCCCTGGCCGGCGAGCGGCTTGCCGAAGGCCGTACGGGCCACCGCCCGCCGGCACATCAGCTCGATGGCCCGCTCGGCCATGCCGATCAGGCGCATGCAGTGGTGGATCCGGCCGGGGCCGAGCCGGGCCTGGGCGATGGCGAAGCCGCCGCCCTCCTCGCCGACGAGGTGCGCGGCCGGGACGCGGACGCCGTCGAGGACCACTTCGGCGTGGCCGCCGTGGTAGTGGTCCTCGTAGCCGTAGACCCGCATGGCCCGCCGGATCTCCACCCCGGGCGTGTCACGGGGGACCAGCACCATCGACTGCTGGCGGCGCACGTCGGGCCCGTCCGGGTCGGTCTTGCCCATGACGATCAGGAGCCGGCAGTCGGGGTGCAGGGCCCCGGAGATGTACCACTTGCGTCCGGTGATCACGTAGTCGTCGCCGTCGCGCTCGATCCGCGTCTGCACGTTCGTGGCGTCCGACGAGGCGACGTCCGGCTCGGTCATGGCGAAGGCCGAGCGGATCTCGCCGGCCAGCAGCGGCTCCAGCCATCGCCGGCGCTGCTCCTCGGTGCCGAACTGGGCCAGCAGCTCCATGTTCCCGGTGTCGGGGGCGGCGCAGTTGAGGGCGGTGGGGGCCAGCTGGGGGCTGCGTCCGGTGATCTCCGCCAGCGGCGCGTACTGGAGGTTGGTCAGCCCGGCGCCGTACCGCTCGCCGGGGAGGAACAGGTTCCACAACCCGCGCCGCCGCGCCTCGGCCTTGAGCTCCTCCACCACCGGCGGGACGTCCCAGGGCGAGGCGGCCCTGGCCCGCTGCTCCTGGGCGACGGCCTCCGCCGGGTACACGTGTTCGTCCATGAAGGCCGACAGCCGGCCGCGCAGTTCCTCGGTCCGGGCGTCGTAGGCGAAGTCCATGGGCTGCTCAGCCTTCCTGCAGGGTGGTGAGTCCGTTGCCGATGAAGAGCGGGACGAGCTCGCCGATGCGGTCGAAGCCCGCGCCCACGGTCTGGCCGAGGGTGTAGCGCAGGTGGATGCCCTCCAGGATCACGGCGAGCTTGAAGTAGGCGAAGGCCGTGTACCAGGGCAGCGCCGAGACGTCGCGGCCGGAGCCGGCCGCGTAGCGCTCGACGAGCTCCGCGGGCGCCGGGTGGCCGGG
The DNA here is from genome assembly GCF_020328095.1 of Streptomyces sichuanensis. NCBI lineage: Bacteria > Bacillati > Actinomycetota > Actinomycetes > Kitasatosporales > Streptomycetaceae > Streptomyces > Streptomyces sichuanensis. Next base: position 5,038 of record NZ_JAIXMK010000123.1, on the reverse strand, counting down.
GGCCGTGCGGGTGGCCGTCAGGGGCGAGCCCGGGACCTCCTGCTGTTCGCTGTACATCACGAGCAGGCCGAGGTCGGTGAGCGGGTCGCCGAGGGTGGACATCTCCCAGTCCAGCACCGCGGCGACGCGGTCGTCGGCGCCCAGGAGGACGTTGTCGAGGCGGTAGTCGCCGTGCACGACGACGGGTGCGGGGGAGCAGGGCAGCGCCGCGCCCAGGGAGCGGTGCAGCTCGTCGATCCCGGCCAGCTCGCGGCTGCGCGAGGCGTCCAGCTGCTTGCCCCACCGCCGCAGCTGCCGCTCCAGGAACCCTTCCGGCCGCCCGAAGTCCCCGAGCCCGGCGGCCTCCGGGTCGACGGCGTGCAGGGCGACGAGCGTGTCGGCGAGCCCGAGCACCGCCCGCCGGGTGCGCCCGGGCCCGATGGCGGTGAGCTGCTCCGCCGTGCGGTACGCGGTGCCCTCGACGTACTCCATCACGTAGAAGGGCGCTCCGATGACGTCCTCGTCCCGGCACAGCAGCAGCGCCCGGGGCACCGGCACCGCGGTGTCGCGCAGCGCGCTGATCACCCGGTGCTCGCGTGCCATGTCGTGGGCGGTGGCCAGCACGTGTCCGAGCGGGGGGCGGCGCACCACCAAGCGTCCGCCGGCGGCGTCGTCGACCCGGTAGGTGAGGTTGGAGCGCCCCCCTTCGATCAGCTCGGCCCGCAGCGGCCCCTGCACCAGCCCGGGCAGTTCGCGCTCCAGGTGTGCCCGCAGCCGCACCGGGTCGAGCCCCGGAAGGTGGTCCTTGCTCATCGAGTGCCCCTCCACGCCGAGTTGGACGCAGTGCCGTCCGTCGCACGGACGGACGGCCTGCCGACCGGCTCATCATGCCGACCAGTCGGTATGCCGTCCAGGGGTTCCCGGCGGTTCAGGCGTGGCAGGCGAGGGGCTGCCCGCCGTTCATCTCCGCCATGTCGCCGAGCACGGGCAGCAGGTCGAGCGCGGTGCCCACCGGCCGGCCGTCGAGCTCGGCGTAGGCGCGGTGCAGGTTGGCCACCAGGCGCTCGCTCTCGCGCAGTCCGGCGAACTCGCCCAGGTCGGCGCGGCGGGCGGCCTCCAGCGGGGTGTGGCCGGCGGCGTGGGAGGTGCGGGCCAGGTCCTGGACGTAGCGGAGGTAGCGCTCGACGGTGTCGTAGACGCCGGGGTCGGTGACGCGGCCGTGGCCGGGCACCACGGTGTGCGCGTCGAGGCCGCGCAGGACCTCCAGGGCGCGCAGCGAGCCGCTGAGCGAGCCCATCATGACGAAGGGCGTGCCGCCGTGGAAGACGAGGTCGCCGGTGAAGACGATGCCCTGCTGCGGCAGCCAGGCGATCGTGTCGCCGACGGTGTGCGCGGGGCCGGGGTGGATCAGCCGGACCTCGATGTCGCCGACGTGGACGGTCAGGGCGTCGGTGTAGGTGAGGTTGGGCGCGGTGACCTCGATGTCGCCGTACTCCACCGCGGGCCAGGCCAGGTGGAGCTGCAGGCCCGCGGCGAGGGTCTCGCGGCGGCAGTCGGCGTGCCCGATGACCGTGGCGTCGGGGGTGAAGACGCAGTTGCCGTAGGTGTGGTCGCCGTGGTGGTGGGTGTTGACCAGCATCGTCGGCAGCGGGGCGCCGCTCGCGGCCACGGCGTCGCGCAGCAGGCGGGCCCGGCGCTCGGTGGCCGCCGTGTCGATGAGCAGCGTGCGGCCGCCGTCGGACACGAAGCCGGCGTTGTTCAGGCACCAGCCGCCGTCGGGCTGGACGTAGGCGTGCACGCCCGGTGCGAGGGTGACGGTGTACGGCTCGGTGTCCGCTGCCTCACCGGTGGTGCTGAGCGTGGTCATGGATGCCTCCCGTGTCGTCCGCCACGGGGCGGGCCGTTCCGAATGACCGTCAGAATACGGCGGCCGGAGGGCGGGCGCATGGCCGCAGGGCGGGTGCCTCGCGGCCGGAGGCCGTGGTCAGGCGCGGCGCTCCATGCCGGGGCGGAGGCGCTCCAGGAGCCCGTACAGCACCGTGCGCTCCTCCTCGTCCAGCGCGTCGAGCGCACTGTGCGTGGCCTGCATCTCGGCGCGCACCCGGCGGATCGTCTCGTGGCCCTCCTCGGTGGCCACGACGTTCTTCACCCGGCGGTCGGCGGGGTCGGGCTCGCGGCGGACCAGCCCGCGCGCCTCCAGCCGGTCCACGATGCCGGTGACGTTGGAGGCGTCGCAGACCAGCAGGGTGGCCAGGCCCCGCATGGGGACCGGGCCCTTGAGCTGGGCCAGCAGCTTGGCCTGCACGGAGGTGAGGCCGTGGCGGGCGGCGGCGGCCGCGAAGTCCTGCCACTGCGCGGTGCCGAGTGCGGCCACCAGCTCCAGGAGCTGGGCCTTGGTCGGGGGCTGGGGGTGCGTGCCGGTCATGGGTGAAGTGTACTCAAGAGCTTGATGGCTTAAATCATTAACTTGACTATGTGAACTATTGGGTCCTACCGTGGTCCGAGTTGCTTGACGATCTCAAGCATCCATGTCGTGAAGTAACTCGAAGTGACCACGAAGGAACCCCTCCCTCCATGACCCCCGCAGCGCCCGCAGCGCCCGCCGAACAGGCCGGCGGCCGGAACGAGACGGTGATCGTCTTCGCTCTGAGCCTGGCCGCCATGGTCGTCTCGATGATGCAGACCCTCGTCGTGCCGATCCTGGGCCTCATCCAGAACGACCTGGAGACCACCTCCGCCAACGTCAGCTGGGTCACCACCGCGACCCTGCTCTCCGCCGCCGTCTTCACCCCGCTGCTCGGCCGCTTCGGCGACCAGCACGGCAAGAAGAAGACCCTGGTCGCCGTCCTCGTCGTGATGGTCGCGGGCTCCGTCCTCGCGGCCGTGACCCACTCGCTGCTCTGGCTGATCGTCGGCCGGGTGCTCCAGGGCGCCGCCACCGCGATCTTCCCGCTCGCGCTGTCCGTGCTGCGCGAGGAGGTCCGCCCGGCCAAGCTGCCCGGCGCCATGGCCATGGTCAGCGGCACCCTCGCCTTCGGCAGCGGCCTGGCCCTCGTCGCCACCGGCCTGCTCACCTCCGGCGACGACCCCGACTACCGCAGTGCCTTCTGGCTGGCCACCGGCCTCGCCACGCTGGCCCTGATCGCCGTCGCCACGCTCGTCCCCGCCACCCGCGAGACCACCGGCGGCCGCACGGACGTGCTGGGCGCCCTCACCCTGGCCGCCACCCTCGTCCTGCTCCTGCTGCCCATCACCCAGGGCCACGAGTGGGGCTGGTCCTCCGCCCGCACCATCGGCTGCTTCGCCGGCGCCGCGGTGGCGGCGGCCCTCTGGACGCTGGTCGAGCGCAAGGTCCGCGAGCCGCTGGTCGACATGCGGATGTTCGCCCACCGCCCGGTGCTCTTCGCCAACCTCGCCGGCCTGCTCGTCGGCTTCGGCTCCTTCGCCCTCTTCATCGGCGTCTCGTACCTGGTCCAGATGCCCTCGGCGATCACCGGCTACGGCTTCGACGCCAGCGTCCTGCGGGCCTCGGTCGAGTTCCTGCTGCCCAGCACGATCGTCTCGCTGCTCGCCGCCCCCGTCGGCGGCCAGCTCGTCCGCCACAAGGGCCCCCGGCTGGTACTGCTGCTCGCCTCGCTCATCGGCACCGCGGGCTTCGTCTGGATCGCCCTCGACCACGAGCACGCCTACGCCGTGATCGCCGCCGGCGTGTTCGTCGGCGCGGCGATCAGCTTCGGCTACGCCGCCATGCCGGCCGTGATCGTCGCGAGCGTGCCGCACCACCAGACCGGCATAGCCAACGGCATCAACTCCATCTCCCGCTCGACCGGCAGCGCCATCGGCAGCGCGATGATCACCACGGTCCTCGCATCCAAGAGCATCGAGCACCTCCCGCCGGGCGCGCCCAAGCTCCCCGCCGAGAGCCAGTTCACCCTGACCTTCGTCATCGCGGGCACCGCCTTCCTGCTGGTGTCCCTGGTGGCCGGGCTGGGCCTGCGGAAGATCCACGCGCTGCGGGACGCCGCGGTGGCGGCCCCGGGCGCCGCACCCGACGCTGAAACCGCACCCGCCGCACGCTGAACCCGAACACGGCAAGACAAGGAGTCGGCACCATGAAGGCTGTCAGCTACCGCACCTACGGCGGCCCCGAGGTCCTCGAATACGGCGAGGCCCCCAAGCCCAAGGCCGGCCCGGACAGCGTCCTGATCAAGGTCAAGGCGGCCGCCGTCAACCCCGTCGACTGGAAGGCCCAGGCGGGCGGCCTCGACCCCTACCTCGACGCCGTCTTCCCCGTCATCCCCGGCTGGGACGTCTCCGGCGTCGTCGTCGGCCAGGGCCTGGACACCCCCGAGTACCAGGTCGGCGACGAGGTCATCGGCTACGTCCGGGAGGACTTCCTCTCCCGCGGCACCTTCGCCGAGTACGTGGCGGCACCGGTGCGCACCCTCGCCCCGAAGCCCTCGGGCCTCACCTTCGAGGAGGCCGCGGGCATCCCGCTGGCCGGCCTCACCGCCTACCAGGCCCTCAAGGCCGTCCAGGCCGGCAAGGGCGACACCGTGCTCATCCACGCGGCCGCGGGCGGCGTCGGCTCCATGGCCGTCCAGCTCGCCCGCCACATGGGCGCCCGCGTCATCGGCACGGCGAGCGAACGCAACCACGACTACCTGCGCTCGCTGGGCGCCGAACCCGTCACCTACGGCGAGGGGCTCGCCGAGAGGGTGCGGGCGCTGGCGCCCAAGGGCGTGACGGCCGTGCTGGACCTGGTCGGGGGCGGGGCCGTCACGACCTCGCCCGACGTGACCGCGACCGGCGCCCGCCTGGTCTCCATCGCCGACCCGGAGGTCGCGGCCCTCGGCGGCCGCCTCCTGTGGGTACGCCCGGACGCCGCCGACCTCACGGAGCTCAGCCGCCTGGCGGAACAGGGCGTCCTCACGGTCGAGGTGGCGGCGGTCTTCCCCCTGGAAAAGACGGCCGACGCCCAACGCCTCAGCGCCGAGGGCCACACCCGCGGCAAGATCGTGGTGACGGTGGCCTGACGGGCCCGTGCGGGGAGGGGCCG
>NZ_JAIXMK010000122.1:0-14827 GCF_020328095.1 Streptomyces sichuanensis | reverse complement strand
GATCGTGGTGACGGTGGCCTGACGGGCCCGTGCGGGGAGGGGCCGGGGCCGGGCTGACGCCCGCCGGCCCTGCCGTGCCGGGCCGGGCTGACGCCCGCTGGCCCTGCCGGGCCGGGCCGGGGCTGACGCCCGCTGGCCGTGCTGGGCCGGGCTGACGCCCGCCGGCCCTGCCGTGCCGGGCCGGGCTGACGCCCGCTGGCCGTTCCGGGCCGGGCTGACGCCCGCACCCTGCTCCACATCACCCACGCCCACGCGCTGGCCAAGGCCGGACAGCGTCAACAGGCCGTCCGGGCAGTCGACCGCGCCCGCGCCCGGCTCGACGCGGCCAAGTGCCCCTCCCGGCCGGGGCTGACGCTCGCTGGCCCTGCCGGCCGGGGCTGACGCCTGCTGCCCGTGCTGGGCCGGGGGCGTGCCCCGGCCCCTGCGTGTGGGTCGCCGCCCCGGGCCGCCTTCCAGCAGGTGCCAGCCCGGGACCGCGCCCCGGCATGCCGGTCGCCCTGGGGCCGTGCCTGCCGTCCTTTCCGGGCCGTGGTCGAAGCCCGCGCTCTTCGCGGGCCCGGGCTCGCACCCCGCTGCCCGCCCGGTTCGGAGAGGCTGCGTGCCGCGCACCTCTCGGTCCGGGGCCGGCGCTCGGGTGCTCTACCCGCCCCGGGCCTACGGCTCCGGGGCCCGGACGCGCCGCCCGCGGGGTCGGTCCCGCGGAACGTTCCGCCCGCCGGGCGGGCACCGTCCGCCCGGACAACAGCCGGCGGCGCGCGTCAGCCCCCGGAGAATCCCCGCAAGCGGTCGAACGCCGCCAGGCCGTCCGGGACCCAGTCCCACTCCGGGAGGCGGGCCTCCAGTTCCTCCTCGGAGAGGAACGCCCACCACGCGACCTCCTCCGCCTGCGGCCTGACCGGCAGGTCGCACCGGACCTCGTAGACCGCCGACCACCACCGGCCCCCCGGCCCCTCGTAGAGGAAGCGGAACAGCGGCGTCGGGGCCGGGAGACCGCTCACGCCCAGTTCTTCCTCCGCCTCGCGCAGCGCCGCCTCGTCGTAGGACTCGCCCGCCCCGACGACGCCGCCCACGAACATGTCGTACCGCGAGGGGAAGACGAGCTTGCGGTCCGTGCGCCGGTGCACGAAGGTCCGCCCCCGGGCGTCCCGCGCCCGGACGAACACGCAGCGGTGCACGAGCCCTCCGGCGTACACCTCCCGGCGAGGAGCCCGGCCCACCACACGGTCGTGCTCGTCGACGACATCCAGCACCTCGTCCGCCCCGAGCGGCTGCTGATCGGTCATGCGGCCCATCCAACACCAGGCCCCCACCCCCGTGTGGATCATGCGTATCATCACCCGGATGACCTCCAAGAGCCTGCCCAACAGCCGCCGCGGCGCCGCCCCTTCCGCCGCGCCCTGCCGCGTCACCGTGTGCCGGGGCTGCTGCTGCGGCGACCCCGCCAAGGTGCCGGGGGTCGACCACGCGGGACAGATCCCCCGGTTGCGGGCGGCCCTCGGGGGCGCCGCCGCCGTACGGGCGTCGGAGTGCCTGGACGTCTGCGACCAGGCCAATGTGATCGTCGTGCAGCCGTCGGCGGCGGGCCGCGCCGCCGGGGGCCGGCCCGTATGGCTCGGCCTGGTCAACGACGACGACGCACTGGCGGACATCGCCGCATGGGTCCGGGCCGGCGGCCCCGGCCTCGCGGAGCCGCCCGGCGTCCTGGACCTCTACGCCTTCACCGTCTCGCGACGGGTGGGGAAGGCGCTGGACGCCTGAGGCGCCCTCCCCACCGTCCCGCCGCCGTCACACCGCACAGTGGCTGCCGGCCTCCCGGGGGAGGTCCAGGGCCGGGTTGCGGTCGAAGAAGCCGGTCGGCTTCAGGGTGAAGCCGGTGGGCTCCACGGGCATCACCGGCCACTCCTCCAGCCGCGGCAGGTGGGTGGGCCCGAAGGTGTGCCAGACGGTCAGCTCGGTGTTCTCCAGCGACTCGCCCCCCGCCGTCCACTGCGGCAGCCCCGCCCCGCCCGGATGCTGGTTGGGATGGTCGCCCGCCGGGTAGCGCCGCTCGGCCCGGTGCCGGGTGACCCACAGGTGCTTCGTGCCGTACGCCATGCGCTCGGCCACCGGCGAGCCGGGCTGCGCCAGCACCACCGGCCCCGGCTGGGGGACGAGCGTGTAGGCGACGGGCCGGCCCATGCGGTTGAGCGAGCCGGGGTTGGTGATCCGCCAGCGCCGGCCCGCCAGGGGATCGGCCAGCCGCCCGCCGTCCGCACTGTCGGAGACGACGGTCGTCCGGGTGGTGAAGGCGTTGCCGCCCGGATTCTCCGGCCCGGCCGGCACGGGCACGACGTCCACTTCCTCGACGGTGTTGGCGAGCCCGTCGACGGCCACGTCGAGCCGTACGCAGAACAGGTGCTGGTGGTAGGGCGCGAGCAGCCCCGGAGCGACCTCCGTGCCGTGCGGGGAGCCGGCGCCCGGCTCCACGGCCGAGGTCTGCACGATGCCGGTGGACTTCGCCTCGAAGGCGATGGTGCCGTCCTGGTGGAAGTACCAGTAGAAGCCGTAGTCGTAGTTGCCGACCGTGGCGATGTAGGAGACGACCAGCCGGCGGGCCCGCCGGCTCTCGGCCGCGTTGCCGTTGAAGATGTCGGTGTGCTTCCAGAGCAGGCCGTAGTCCTCCTCGTGGATGCAGATGGCGTTGGGCAGCGTCTCGGCACGGCCGTGGTCGTCGGCGACGACGGCGTCGAGGTAGCGGATCTCGCCGAGGCAGTCGCAGCCGAGCCGCAGGGCGTTGGCGTTCCGGCCCAGGGAGTACTCGCCGGCGTCGAGGAACGCCACCCAGTTGCGGGACTCCTCGGCCTCGCCGTAGGCCACCGCCATCTCGGCCAGGGATGCGCGGTGCAGCACGGGCCGGTCCCGTTCGCCGTCCCGGTAGGCGATGCGGTGCAGCACCAGGCCCTCGCGCGCATTGAAATCGACGCGGAAGCTCCAGTTCTGCCAGCTGAGCAGGGGCCCGTCGAGCCGGAACGACGGCCCCTCGGGCTGGGTGATCTCAAGCGGCCGCAGGTCCGTGCGCGGCGGCCCGTTGAACTCCGCCTCGTACCGCCCGCACTCCGCGGGCACGGGCACCGCGCCGGTGTCCGTGAGGCGCACCACGCGCCCCTCGATGACGTCGACGTCGGCCACCAGCCCGCCCACCGGGTGTGCCCAGGCGTTGTCCGTGGCGTCGCAGCGCAGCCAGGTCAGGCAGCGCAGCAGCCGGCGGCCCGGCCGCTCGACGACGGTGCTGCCCGCCGCCAGCGGCGCGCAGACGGCCAGGTCCGTGTCCTCGATCCCGCGCTCGGCCATGGCCTTGCGCCACCCCGGGTCGGCCTTCACGATCGCCTCGACGACCGGGTACTCCTCGAACATCACCTGCGGCTGCCCCTCGGCGGCCACGTCCAGCTCCCGCCAGGAGAGCAGCAGCCCGCCGGTGACGTCGACGAGCGCCTCGGCGGCGGCGCCGGTCGCGGAGTCGAGGAGGGTGATCCGCAGCCGGCGCACGAACGGTTCGCCCGGCCGGTGGGCGGCGGCCGCGTGCCGGTCCGGCTCGTCGAGGAGCACCAGCGGGAAGCGGGTGGTGGCGGTGATCCGGCCCGCCTCCTCCAGCACGCGCCGGGCGGTGGCGATCTCGGCGGCGCTCAGCGGGTCGAGCGGGTGCGCCGGGACGCCCGCCGGTGCCGGGGAGGCGGCGGTGTCGGGAGAGACGGGGGAGTCGGGGGAGGACGGGTGACAGCACGTCATGAGGAAACCTTTCCTGTGCTCGTGGGGCCGTGGGGGCGGGCCGGGCCACCGGCCGCGCCGGCCGCCGCCTGGGCGGCCTCCTCCAGCTGGAACGCCTCGTTCCCGAGCCCGATGCGGGCGTGCACCGCGGGCCGTACGGCCTTGAGCGCCAGCCCGTAGCCGAGGCCCAGCACGACGGACGCGCCGACGATGCCGGGCAGGATCCAGCGGAGCGCCGAGCCGGGGTCGGCACCGAGCAGGACGTCGAAGTCCTTGACCGCGTAGCCCACGATGACCAGCAGGATCAGCCCGGCGGCCCCGGCGGCCACCAGTCGCGGGGCCTGTGCGCGGGCGGCGCCGCGCCGGACGAAGAAGACGATGACGGCGGCGCTGGCGGTGGCCATGAGGAGGATCACGCCGAGCGCGCCCACGTTGCCCATCCAGGTGAACAGCCGCTGCACGGGGGCCGTCGGGTCGCCGTGCGGGCCGTCGTCGGTGGCCGCGAAGACGGCCACCGCCAGCAGGGAGACCGCGCTCTGCAGCAGCGAGCCGTAGGCGGGAGCACCGCTGGCCCGGGAGGTCCGGCCGAGGGCGGCGGGCAGCAGGCCCTCGCGGCCCATGGCGAAGGCGTAGCGGGCGACGACGTTGTGGAAGCTGAGCATCGCGGCGAACATGCCGGTCACGTAGAAGAGGTGCATGACGTCGGTGAACGCGGCGCCGAACCGGTCCTCGGAGAGGGCGAAGAGCAGGTTCGGGCCCTCGTCCCCCGCCAGCCCGGTGATCCGCGAGGGCCCGGCGGCCACGCCCAGTGCCCAGGAGGCGAGGGCGAAGAACAGGGCGACGAAACCGACGGCGAGGAACGTGACCCGGGCGACGGCCACCTGCGGGCGGCTGGTCTCCTCGGCGTAGACGGCGGCCTGTTCGAAGCCGACGAAGGAGGCGATGGTGAACGACAGCGCGGTGCCCAGGCCGGCGCCGGTGAGGGTCTGGGGGTCGAAGGCGTGCAGCGAGACCCCGTCCGGGCCGGGGCTGCCGACGGCGGCGACGTCGAAGGCGACGACCATGGCGCACTCGACGACCAGCAGGACCCCCAGCACCTTGGCGTTGAGGTCTATCTTGAGCCAGCCGAGCGCCCCGACGACGGCCACGGCGGCGAACGCGGGCACCCACCAGCCGACGCGCACGCCGAGGTGTTCGTCGAGGAGCCCGGAGAGCTCGAAGCCGAAGATGCCGTAGATCGCGAACTGCATGGCGCTGTAGGCGACGAGCGCCACGACGGAGGCGGCGGCGCCCGCCGTGCCGCCGAGGCCGCGGGCGATGTAGGCGTAGAAGGCGCCGGCGTTGTGGACGTGCCGGCTCATCTCGGCGTAGCCGAAGCTGAAGAGGGTGAGCACGGCGCCGAGGATGACGAAGAGCAGGGGCTGGCCGACGATGCCCATCGTCCCGTAGGTGGTGGGCATCACCCCGGCCGTGACCATGAGCGGGGCGCTGGCGGCGACGACGGACAGCAGCAGTCCTGCCACTCCTATGCGGTCGGCGCGCAGGCGTCTTCCCTGGCCCTTGAACGTGCTGATCTCGCTCGTGGTGCCCGTCGGCATGGCGGGGCCGTCCTTCCCGTGGGGTGAGCGGGGCGGGTGGTCGGTGCGGTCGTGCGGGGCGGTGCGGGACGCCCCGGGGGAGCGGGGCGGTGGGTCAGGCGGTGCCGAGCGCGGCACGCCGGGCGGCCCGGAACGCCTTCCTGGGGTCCCGGTAGGGATAGGACCAGGGGGCGTGCGTGGCGTGCGGTCCGATCCGGGTCAGCAGGGCCGCCGCCTCGGCCGGCCGGCCCTCGTGCAGCTTGGCGTGGGCCAGGTAGTTGAGGTCGACCTTGCGCCGGGGGTGGGCGGTGCCGGACGCGTGCGCGGCGTCGGCCGCATCCTCCGCGTCCTCGTCGACGTCCCATTCCAGCCACCAGTCGAACGCGGCCTTCATCACCTGACGGGCCCGGCGCGTGGACCAGTGCCCCGAGCGGGCGGGGTCGGCCGGTTCGAGGCCCGCGCGGGCGAGGACGCGGTACCGCTCGGCGTGCGCGACGACGGGGAGCACGGCCAGCGGGGAGTCGGCGGGGGCCTGCTCGGCCGCCCAGGAGGCGAAGTCGTAGACCTCGTGCAGCGGGTCGTCGCGGTCGCCCTCCTGGTGTTCGGCCAGGCAGGCTGCCATCAGGTGGTGGGCGTGGTGGTGGTCCCGGTGCCGGGCGCGCACCTGGTCGAAGGCGCGGACGCGCTCGTCGGCGGTGCCGGTGCGGTGCGCGAGCATGAGGATGCCGAGCCAGGGCGTGGGGTCGCGGGGCGCGAGCCGCGCGGCGGTCAGGCACAGCGCCCGGGCCGTGTCCGGGGCGTCCTTCCCGCTCACGGCGCGGAGGACGGTGGCGCAGGCCAGCAGCGCGGCGGCGTCGGGGCTGCCGGGCTCGGCGAGCTGCCACTCACGGGCCCAGGTGGCGCTGGTGGGGCCCTCGGCGAGGACGACGAGGCGGTGGCCCCGGCGGTCCCAGTCGTCGCCGGTACGGGCGAGGAGCAGCCGGGCGTCCGCCCACCGGCCCCGGGCGAGCGCGTCGCGGACGGTGGCGAGTTCGGTGTCGTCCAGGGCGGGATCGAAGGCCGGCCCGTCCTTGTTCCGGGGGCGGCCCAAGGGGGGCGGGGGCGTCATCTGCGGGCTTCCTCCACGGCGGTACGTCCCCTCCGGACGCCGACGGGGGGGCGTCCGTGCGCGTGCGTGCTCGATCACGCACAGCAAACCGGTAGTCACGGCTCCGAGTCAAGGGCGATCTTGCCGCTGACGCCATGCCAAGTGACGCTACGTCAGCACCAGTTGCCCGGCGGCCGCGGGGTGGCCCGGTGGCCCGCTGCCGCCTCGCCGGGAGGGGGCCGGGGTCCGGCGTCCGGACGGACGTGGGTACCCATGCACGACGAACAATTGTTCGCAGCTCTTCCGGGGTCGTCAACGGCACGCCGGGGATGAACCGGCCGGAATGGGGTACTCGGCCGCCATGCCGCCCCATGCGGCGGCTATCGTCTTGGTGTCAAGTCTCCAGTGACCGTTCGGTCTTGAGGTGCGCGACGTGATGGTCTTCGCCTTCGCCGTGAGTGCGGCGTGCTGCCTGGGTGTGGGGTTCGTCCTCCAGCAGAACGCCGCGCAGCGGGCCCCCATGAGCGACTTCCTCTCGCTCCGGCTGCTGCTGGACCTCGCCCGCATGCCGCGCTGGCTCGCCGGCATCGCCTTCATGGTCTGCGGCATGGTGCTGGGCGCCATCGCGCTCGGCCGGGGCGAGATCTCGCTCGTCGAACCGCTGCTGGCCACCAACCTGCTCTTCGCGATGGCCCTCTCCCGCCGGCAGACCGGGCAGCCGCTCGGCCCCACCGGCTGGGGCGGCCTGTGGCTGCTCGCCGGCGGGGTCGCCGTCTTCATCGTCGCCGGCCGTCCGCACGGCGGCCGCACCGTCACCGACCCGCTCAGACACTGGCTGGTCGTCGGCATCATGATCGGCACGGCCCTGCTCCTCACGGCCGTCGCCAAGCGCGTGCGCATGAGCACGGAGGCCGCGCTGCTGTCCGTGGCCGCCGGGCTGCTGTACGGAGTGCAGGACGCCCTCACCCGGGTCAGCGGCGGCCGGCTGAAGGAGGGCTGGACGACCCTGGCCACCAGCTGGCAGCCCTACGTGGTGGTGGTGCTCGGGGTGACGGCGCTGGTCCTGGTGCAGAGCGCCTTCGAGACGGCGCCGCTGCGGATGTCCCTGCCCGCCCTGACCGCCGCCCAGCCGCTGGCGGGCATCGCCTGCGGCGTCGGCTTCCTGGGCGACCAGCTGCGGACCACCCCGGGCGCCCTGGCCGCCGAGGCGGCCGGCCTCGCGGCGATCGTCGTCGGGATCGTCCTCATCGGCCGCCACCCGGCCATGCCCTCGGGCATGCCCACGTCGGGCCGCGTACGCGACCTGCAGCCGCACTGAGGGACGCGTCGGGGCACCCGGCGACCTGCGGCGGCACTCGCGTCCGGGCAGCATCCCCCCGCTGCCGCACTCGCGTCCGGCCATAGGGGGCGACCCGCGGCCGCCCCCGGGGAACGGTCGCCGCAGGGCGTCCGTCCGGCCGCTCCCGTCTCCGGGCCTTCGTGCTCCGTCAGCGCCAAAACGGCCCGTGATCGCTCGCGCCTGCCGCCGTGCCGCCCCGGCCCGTTGAACAATCGCCACCGCCGGAACAGCCGGACGGCCCGGCGGCACCGAGGGGAGCACCCATGGACGATACGAGGTCTCCGGGTCGCAGGACGCTGCTCGCCGGTGGTCTGGCGGCCGCCGCGGCCGCGCTCGCGGGGTGCGCCACGCCCGGCTCCCCGGCCGGCCGGGCGCCCGCCTCGCCCTCGCCGGGGGCGAGCCCGGCCACGCCCGCCGCCGCGTTCGCGAGACTGATGGACGGGAACAAGCGCTGGGTGAGCGGGGACCTCCAGCACCCGGACCGGGATCCCACCCGGCGCCAGCTCGTGGCCCAGGAGCAGCATCCGTTCGGGGTGGTCCTCTCCTGCATCGACTCCCGCGTGCCGCCCGAGCTGCTCTTCGACACCGGCCTCGGCGACCTGTACGTCATGCGCACGGGCGGCCAGGCCGTCGGCCCGGTGGTCACGGGATCGGTCGAGTACGGCCCCATGACGAGCGGCACCCCGCTGGTCTTCGTCCTCGGGCACCAGCGCTGCGGCGCCGTCAAGGCGGCGTACACCTCCCTGCGCGAGGACGAGCCGCTGCCCGGAAACCTCCAGGCGATCGTCACGGCCCTGCGCCCGGCGTACGAGCGGGCGCTCAAGGAGGGCGGCAGCGACCCCGTCGAGACCATGGCCCGCGCCCAGGTCCGGCTGACCGCCGACGACCTGCGCACCAACGCGGACCTCGCCCCGCTCGTACGGAAGGGCGCCCTCGCGGTGGTCGGCGGCTACTACTCGCTCGACACCGGCGCAGTGGAGATCCTCACCGACGCGCCCTCCGGGACCGGCAGCACGTCAAGCCCGCCGGAAACGCAGAAAAACCCCAGCTGAGCTGGGGTTTTTCGTTGGTGTCCGAGGGGGGACTTGAACCCCCACGCCCGATAAAGGGCACTAGCACCTCAAGCTAGCGCGTCTGCCATTCCGCCACCCGGACCAGGTGTTTGTCTTGGCGGGGTGTTCCCCGCGGCGACATGGAAAACAATACCAAACATTCGGCGGTGCTCGATCACGCCCCCGCGCCGAGGGCGGCGGTGATCGTTGCGGGCGTGTGTCGGCTGTATTGCGGCCTTGGGCTGGGCGAACGGCAGGGGGAGGATGGCTTACGGACCCCGCCGGGGGCCGCGCCCACCGTGCGGCGGCCGCCCGGCAGCCGAACCACGAGGAGGCAGCGTGAGCGAGTCGAAGCCGGCCACCGCCGGCACGGGCGGGAACGCCGGGAACGCCGGGAACGCCGGGAACGCCGAAAAAGAGGTCGTCGACCTCTGCCGCGACCTGATCCGGATCGACACCAGCAACTACGGCGACCACTCCGGCCCCGGCGAGCGGCTCGCCGCCGAGTACGTGGCCGAGAAGCTCGCCGAGGTCGGGCTCGAACCGCGGATCATCGAGTCGCACCCGGGGAGGGCCTCCACCGTCGCCCGCATCGAGGGCGAGGACCCGTCCCGGCCCGCGCTGCTCATCCACGGCCACACCGACGTCGTCCCGGCCAACGCCGCGGACTGGACGCACCACCCGTTCTCCGGGGAGATCACGGACGGCTGCCTGTGGGGGCGCGGCGCGGTCGACATGAAGGACATGGACGCGATGACCCTCGCGGTCGTGCGGGACAGGCTGCGCAGCGGCCGCAGGCCCCCGCGCGACATCGTGCTCGCCTTCCTCGCGGACGAGGAGGCGGGCGGCACGTACGGCGCGCGCCACCTGGTCGACAAGCATCCGGACCTCTTCGAGGGCGTGACGGAGGCGATCGGCGAGGTCGGCGGCTTCTCCTTCACCGTCAACGAGCAGCTCAGGCTCTATCTGGTGGAGACCGCCCAGAAGGGCATGCACTGGATGCGGCTCACCGTGGACGGCACGGCCGGGCACGGCTCGATGACCAACAAGGACAACGCCATCACGGAGCTGTGCGAAGCCGTGGGGCGGCTGGGCCGGTACGAGTGGCCGGTCAGGGTCACCAAGACCGTCCGGTCCTTCCTGGACGAGCTCTCCGACGCGCTCGGCACCGAGCTGGACCCCGAGGACATGGACGGCACCCTTGCCAAGCTCGGTGGCATCGCCAAGATGGTCGGCGCCACGCTGCGCAACTCCGCCGCCCCCACCATGCTCGACGCGGGCTACAAGGTGAACGTGATCCCGGGCCAGGCCAGCGCCCATGTCGACGGGCGCTTCCTGCCGGGGCACGAGGAGGAGTTCCACGCCGACCTGGCCCGTATCCTCGGCCCCCGGGTGAAGATCGACGAGGAGCGCTCGCACCTGGACAGGGCGCTGGAGACCGACTTCGACGGCAAGCTGGTCGACGCGATGCAGGCGGCCCTGCGGGCCGAGGACCCGATCGCCCGCGCCATCCCGTACATGCTCTCCGGCGGCACCGACGCCAAGCACTTCGACGACCTGGGCATCCGCTGCTTCGGGTTCGCGCCGCTGCAGCTGCCGCCCGGGCTGGACTTCGCCGGAATGTTCCACGGCGTGGACGAGCGCGTGCCCGTGGATGGTCTGAAATTCGGTGTGCGCGTGCTCGACCGCTTCCTGGATCAGTGCTGAGCGCAGTCCTGATTGGGTGTCAGACTGCGCGAATCTGGCGCTTTTTTCGCCGGAAAGAGTGAACGCCCTGCTGCTTACGTAGCCCCATTCCCTCCTCGTCGTTACAGGTGTGCGGTCCGCGGCTGGGACCGCATTGCCAACAAGGAGGAATCCATGCTCAAGAAGGTCGTCGCCGCCGCGGCAGCCACCAGTGGTCTCGTTCTCGCGGGGGCGGGCGTCGCCGCCGCCAGCGGGGGCGCCCAGGGTGCTGCTGTGAATTCTCCCGGCGTCGTCTCGGGCAACGTCATCCAGGTCCCGGTGGCTGTGCCGGTGAACGTGTGTGGCAACACCATCAACGTCGTCGGGCTGCTCAACCCCACGTTCGGGAACACCTGCGTCAACAAGTGACGCGTTTTCTCAACCCGTGAGGGGCTGAATCCCGTGGTGGCTCCGGGGCGCGTGCCATGCGCTCCGGGGCCGCCGGGCTTTGGCCGGGTTTTCCGCGCAAGGGCGTGGATATGTACGCCCTTGCGCAATCCGCATGGCAAGAAGCAGCAGAGGGGCAAGACGAAAATGCGACAGGTCACCAAGAAGGGCCTGATCACCGTAGCGGCGGCCAGCGGCGTCATCGCGGCCGTCACGGGCGGCTACGCCCACGCCGATTCGGGCGCCAACGGCGCCGCGGCACACTCCCCGGGCGTCGCCTCGGGCAACACCGTCCAGGTGCCGGTGCACGTTCCGGTGAACGCCTGCGGCAACACCGTGAACGTCGTGGGACTGCTCAACCCCGCGACGGGCAACCGCTGTGCCAACGGCGGCCACGGCCACGGCGGCCACGGCAACCAGGGGCACGGCGGCAGCGGGCACGGCGGGGCGCTGGCCAACGGCGCGAGCGTCGGTTCGCCCGGCGTCGCCTCGGGCAACACCGCACAGGTGCCGGTCAGCATCCCGGTGAACGCCTGCGGCAACAGCGTCAACGTCGTCGGCATCGGCAACCCCGCCAGCGGCAACACCTGTGTCAACGACGGCCACGGTCCGGCCCACCAGGGCCAGGGCCACAAGCCGCCGCACGGCGACAAGCCGGGTCATCCGGGCGGGCACAAGCCCGGCGACCACCACCCGGGCGGGCACCACAACCCGCCCACCGGTGAGAAGCCCGGCCACAAGCCGCCGACGCACGGCCACGACGCGCCGGGCGGTCACCCCGGTGCGCCGGGCGCGGGCGGGCACCACGCCAAGCCGGCCATGGAGGTCAAGGACGCGCACCGTCCTGCCGCCGACCTCGCCGAGCACCGTCCCGCGACGGTGGCCCAGAAGGCCGCCGAGCTCGCCCACACCGGTGCCGGCCAGCTCGGCGCGGCCGGTGCGGCCAGCGCGGGCCTGCTGCTCGGTGGCGCGATGCTCTACCGCCGCTCCCGCGGCGCGCAGGGCTGACCCGCCGGAACGGCTGAGCCGGTAGCGACCGGCACGGAGCGGGCCCCGCAGCCGCGGGGCCCGCTCCGTGTGCGTTCACTCCCGGTGGGTCACCAGGTGGCGCGGATCTGTCGGATGATCCTGCGGCGCAGCCGCACCCTGCGGCTGCCGTCGGGGTAGAGGCGCAGTCGGTCCAACTCCCAGTGTCCGTACTCGGCGTGTTCGGTCAGCAAGCGCGTGGTGGCCCTCCGGGAGACGCCCCGGGGTACATACACATCGCAGAATTCGTATTCCGGCATCGCATCTATTGTGCGGGAACGGGCCCGGTGCGGATAGCGTCTGCACTATGTCTGATGCTGCGCAGCCAACCGCTGCCGAGGTACGGGCCGCCGCCGAGGCGGTCAAAGCCGCTCTGGACCGCCACCTCGACGCCGTCGAACGCCGTTCGGGGGAGGACGACCCGGCCGTCTACGCCGCGTTCAACGAGCTGGCCGCGACAGCCGAGGTCTACGACGAGCTGCTCTACGACACCTACGACGAGGTCACGCCCTTCGAGATCCCGGGCGACGACACGCTTCCCGCCTACGCCGGGCCGGACGAGCCCAGCGCGCTCAGCGTGCTGATCCGCAGGGACTACGCCGTGGTCGAGCCCCAGCGGCTGCTCTCCCAGGCGCAGCGCGTCGCCGACCTCGACCCGGACGTCGACGTCGAGACGGAGCCGGGTACCCACGGGGGCGCGGAGGGCCTCGTCGGGCGCAGCGTCCACGCCGCTCTCGGGGTGCTCTTCGGTGAGTACGAGCCGGACGAAATCGCCTCCCGGCACAAGGAGTTCGGTCTGGAGGAGGGCGACTCCACGCTGTGGGTGTCGGCCGCCGAGGAACCGTCCGAGCCGGGCGAGTGGCTGTCCGCCCCCTTCGAGCAGGCCGACCCGCAGCGGGTCATCTGCCGCTTCGACGTCAGCGCCGTCTTCGACGAGGAGGACGAGGACGGCGAGGACGGCGACGACGAGGACGAAGGCGACGACGGCGAGGACGACGGCGACGAGCTCGACGTCCAGGACGCCGGAGGCGACGAGGAGCGGGGGGCCGACGGGCCCTCGCGGGTGCGCCGCCGCTGACGCCGCCGCTGACCTGTCGTGTCGCGGCCGCCTGCGGGCCCGGAAGGGGCCCGCAGGCGGCCGTCGTTCACTCGGCGGGCCGGACCTGGGCCTGCAGCAGCGGCAGCAGCCGGGTGGTCCGTGCCTTCGCCGGGACCTCGGCGACCGCGCGGGGCAGCGCCTGGTCCACGCCGTGCACGACCGACAGGTGCCGCTCGCCGCGGCTGAACGCGGTGTAGACCCACGCCCTGGTCAGCGTCGCCGCCGCGTCGCCCGGCAGCACCACCACGACCGCCGGCCAGCGCGTCCCGGCCGCCTGGTGGGCGGTCACGGCCCAGCCGTGCCGCACCTCTTCGGCGACGCGGTCCGGCGGGACGACGACGGGCGTGCCGCCGCAGTCCAGCCGCAGCCCCTCGGCGTCCGCCGAGACCACGGTCCCGGGCACCATGCGGCCGGGGGCGGGGACGTACGCGACCCTGTCGCCGGGGTCGAAGCCGCCGAACCGGCCGGGGCCGGGGTTCAGCCGCTCCTTCAGGGCCGCGTTGAGCGCCCGGGTGCCGGCGGGGCCGCCGTGGCCCGGGGTGATCACCTGGGTGTCCGCGGCGGG
Organism: Streptomyces sichuanensis; assembly: GCF_020328095.1. Classification (NCBI taxonomy): domain Bacteria; kingdom Bacillati; phylum Actinomycetota; class Actinomycetes; order Kitasatosporales; family Streptomycetaceae; genus Streptomyces; species Streptomyces sichuanensis. Next base: position 1,226 of record NZ_JAIXMK010000122.1, on the reverse strand, counting down.
CACGCCGATCGCGCGCGGCACGGAGTCGGCGACGAGCTGCACGGTGCGGTGCACCGCCTCGGCCGGCTCCCGGACCGGGACGATCACGACCTCCTTGCCGGGGGCGTCCACCGTGGTCAGCTCGCCGATGCCGATGCCCGAGACGAGCTCCCCGAGGGGGCCCGGGTCGGGGGTGCGGGAGACGACCGACGGGCAGGCTCGCGAGGCCACCACGTCCGCGAACACACGGCCCGGGCCCGCGGACCACAGGACGCCCGGGTCGCCGGAGAGCACCAGCCGGGTGCCGTCGGCGAGCGACTCCACCAGCAGGGCGGCGCCCTCCACGTCCAGCTGGGGCGCGTCCAGGACGACCAGCACGTCGAGGGCCAGCGAGCCGTCCTCGTCCCGCCCGGGACCCTCCTGGCCGGACAGCAGACCGGTGACGGTCACGGCCTCGGCCACGCCCAGTTCGGCGAGGCGGCGCCGGCCGTCCTCGGTGTGCGCGGCGGCCCAGGTGCGCAGGCCGAGCCCGGCGGCCGCCGTGACCAGGGCGGCTGGCTCGGCGCGGGCCGCCTCGCCGCCGCTGTGCGTCACCAGGCCGCAGGCCGCGGCGGCGCGGATCAGCTCGGCCGCGGAGGGGGAGGGGGCGGCGGCCGCCGCCTGCTCCCAGCCGGGGGCGTCCTCGGGCGGGGCCGCGGTGGCGAGGCGGGCGAGGCCGTCGGCGAGGCTCTCCTCCGCCATGGCGTAGCGGTCGAGCCCCAGCAGCAGGGAGACGGGGGCGGCCTCGGTGTCGTCAGCCGCCTCGGCCTCGTCACCGCCCTCCTGGAAGACCAGGACGGCGCCCTCCGCGATGGCGGCCTGCAGGGCCTCGTCCGGGTCGGGCACGGCGCGCCGGGCGAGCTCGGCGCGGAGCGCGGGCGCCTCCAGCACGGTGTGCCCGGCCAGGGCGGCGCGCTCCAGCAGCCAGACGACGAGCGCCTGGGCGCGCCGCTCGTCGCCCGGCCCGCACTCCGGCCCCAGCAGGGCCCGGGCGAAGCCGTCCGCCTGCTCGGGCCGCACCCCGGGCACGGCCAGCAGCCGCCACGGGTCCTCCCGCAGGGCCTCGGCGGCGTGCTCCCCGAGCGTCTGCGCGGCCTTGGGGGCCAGCTGCTCCGGCGCTCCTCCGGCGGCCAGCACCTCGACCAGGCCCGCGCTCGGCGGGATCGCCGCGCGCGCCGGGGCGGCGGGCGCCGGTGCGGGGCGGTCCG
>NZ_JAIXMK010000121.1:0-33206 GCF_020328095.1 Streptomyces sichuanensis | reverse complement strand
ATGCCGCGGCGGGCGGGCGAGCGGGGCGCCGTCGAGGCGGGGGCCCTGCCGGGGCTGCTGCCGGGCGGGCGGCCGGCCACCGACCCGCGGGCGCGCGAGGAGACGGCGGCGGCGTGGGGCGTGGACTCCCTGCCGCGCAGTCCCGGCCGGGACACCGGGCAGATCGTCGAGGCGGCGGCCACCGGCGAGCTGGGCGCCCTGCTCGTGGGCGGCGTGGAGGTCGCGGACCTGCCCGACCCGGCGCGGGCCCGGCAGGCGCTGGACGCGGTGGGCTTCCTCGTCAGCCTGGAGCAGCGTCCGGGCGAGGTGTCGGACCGGGCGGACGTGGTGCTGCCGGTCGCGGCCGTCGCGGAGAAGGCGGGCACGTTCCTCAACTGGGAGGGCCGGGCCCGGCCGTTCGAGACCGCGATCAAACCCGACCAGCTCACCCGGCGGCACGCGCTGCCCGACGCGCGGGTGCTGCACATGCTCGCCGAGGCGATGGACGTGCCCCTCGCGCTGCCCGATCTGTCCGCGGTGCGGGCGGAGATGGCGGCGCTGGGCCGGTGGGGCGGTGAGCGGGCGGCCGACCCGGCGGAGCCCGGGCGGGCGCTGCCGCGCCCCCGGGGCGGCGAGGCGATGCTGGCCGGGCACCGGCTGCTGCTGGACCGGGGCCGGCTGCAGGAGGGCGACGACGCGCTGGCCGGTACGCGGCACGCCGCGTTCGCCCGGCTCTCGGCGGCCACGGCGGCCGAGGCGGGCGTGGCCGACGGTGAGGTGCTCGCGGTGAGCGGGCCGGCGGGCACGGTGCGGCTGCCGGTGCGGATCACGCCGATGCCCGACCGGGTGGTGTGGCTGCCGCTGAACTCCGTGGGCGGCGGCGTCGCCTCCGACACCGGGGCGGTGCCGGGCGAGCTCGTACGGATCGCCGCCGAGAGCGGCGAGGACCGGGCGACCGAGGGACGGGAGATGCGCTCGTGAACCCTGAGCTGACTCGGCTCGCTGCCGAGGACCTGTCGATGTTCGGCAGGGACCCGTGGTGGCTGGTGGTCGTCAAGGCCGTCTTCTGCTTCGCGTTCCTGATGCTGACGGTGCTCTTCTCCATCGTGTGGGAGCGCAAGGTCGTCGCCTGGATGCAGCTGCGCATCGGCCCCAACCGTCACGGACCGTGGGGCATGCTGCAGTCGCTGGCCGACGGCATCAAACTGATGCTGAAGGAGGACGTGGTCGTCCGGCGGGCCGACAAGATCGTCTACGTCCTCGCGCCGGTCGTCGCCGCGATCCCGGCGTTCATGGCGATCGCGGTGATCCCCTTCGGCCCGGCAGGCAACGAGGTGTCGGTCTTCGGGCACCGCACCACGATGCAGCTCACCGACCTGCCGATCGCGGTGCTCTACGTCCTCGCGGTCGCCTCGATCGGCATCTACGGCATCGTGCTGGCCGGCTGGTCGTCCGGCTCGACGTACCCGCTGCTGGGCGGGCTGCGGTCCTGCGCGCAGATGATCTCGTACGAGATCGCGATGGGCGCGGCCTTCGCGTCGGTCTTCCTCTACTCCGGTTCGATGTCGACGTCGACGATCGTCGAGGCCCAGCACGACCGCTGGTACGTGCTGCTGCTGCCGGTCTCCTTCCTCATCTACATCGCGACGATGGTGGGTGAGACCAACCGCGCCCCCTTCGACATGCCGGAGTCCGAGGGCGATCTGGTCGGCGGCTTCAACACGGAGTACTCGTCGATCAAGTTCGCGATGTTCATGCTCGCCGAGTACGTGAACATGGTGACGGTCTCGGCGGTCGCGACCACCCTCTTCCTGGGCGGCTGGCAGGCCCCCTACCCGCTCTCCGCGTTCTGGGAGGGCGCCAACCACGGCTGGTGGCCGATGCTGTGGTTCGTCCTCAAGGTGCAGCTGCTGCTGTTCTTCTTCATCTGGCTGCGCGGCACGCTGCCCCGGGTGCGCTACGACCAGCTGATGAAGCTGGGCTGGAAGGTCCTCATCCCGGTCTCGGTGGTGTGGCTGATGCTCGTGGCCACCGTGCGCGCGCTGCGCAACGAGAACTACGACTTCCAGGACATCCTGCTGTACGTCGGCGGCGGGGTCCTGGCGGTGCTGCTGGCCTCGCTCCTCTTCGACGTCTTCCGCGGGGACCGCGACGGCGACGGCGAGCCGGCCGGGGAGGGGGCCGGGAAGCCCGCGCCCACGCCCGCGTTCGACCCGATGGCGGGCGGATTCCCCGTGCCGCCGCTGCCCGGTCAGACCCTCCCGCCCGTGCCCCGGCGCCGGTCGCGCCAGGATCGCGAGCTGATTGTCAGTGGTGGGGTGGACACTCAGAGTGACCGAAAGGAGGCCGACGGTGTCTAGCGAGTCTTCCCGGGGGGACACCCCCCGGGCCCCCTTCCAGAATCCCGTGGCCGGCTTCGGCGTGACCTTCAAGGCCATGTTCAAGAAGCGGCTGACCGAGCAGTACCCGGAGGAGAAGAAGCACACGGCGCCGCGCTTCCACGGCCGCCACCAGCTCAACCGGCACCCCGACGGCCTGGAGAAGTGCATCGGCTGCGAGCTGTGCGCCTGGGCCTGCCCGGCCGACGCGATCTACGTCGAGGGCGCGGACAACACCGACGAGGAGCGCTACTCCCCGGGCGAGCGGTACGGCCGCGTCTACCAGATCAACTACCTGCGCTGCATCCTGTGCGGCCTGTGCGTCGAGGCGTGCCCGACCCGCGCGCTGACGATGACCAACGAGTACGAACTGGCCGACGCCAGCCGCGAGTCGCTCATCTACACCAAGGAGCAGCTGCTGGCGGGGCTGGAGGACCGCATGGTCGACACCCCGCACGCGATCTACCCGGGCATGACCGAACAGGACTACTACCGGGGCCTGGTGACCGAGGCCGCGCCGGGCACGGTGCGGCAGGTGGCGCACTCCAAGGGCGAACAGTGCTCGTCAGGGCCTGCGGCCCGGGCAGCCGACGAGGGGGTGGAGGCATGAGCCTCGCCGCCGTCGCCTCGACGACGTCCACGGGCGAGGCGGTCCAGTTCTGGATCCTGGCCGTCGTCGCCGTGGCGGGCGCGCTGGGTGCGGTGCTGATGAAGAAGGCGGTGCACAGCGCACTGTCGCTCGCCGGGACGATGATCGTCCTGGCGGTCTTCTACCTCGCCAACGGCGCCTACTTCCTGGGCGTCGTGCAGATCGTCGTCTACACCGGCGCCATCATGATGCTGTTCCTGTTCGTCGTGATGCTCGTCGGCGTCACCGCCGCGGACTCGCTGAAGGAGACGATCAGGGGCCAGCGCTGGCTGGCCGGGCTGTGCGTCCTGGGCTTCGGCGTCCTCCTGACGGCCGGCATCGCCAACGCCTCGCTGCGCGACTTCAACGGCCTGGGCCAGGCCAACGCCGGCGGCAACGTCCAGGGTCTGGCCGCACTGATCTTCACCAAGTACGTCTTCGCCTTCGAGATCACCGGCGCCCTGCTCATCACGGCGGCCGTCGGCGCCATGGTCCTCACCCACCGCGAGCGCACCGAGCGGGCCGCCACGCAGCGCGAGCGGTCGACGGCCCGCGTGCGCGGCGCCCACCTGCCGCCGCTTCCCGCGCCCGGCGTCTACGCCCGGCACAACGCCGTGGACGTCCCCGGCCTGCTGCCCGACGGGACGCCCTCCGAGCTCACCGTCAACGCCACGCTGCGGGCGCGCGGCCAGGTCCGCGACGTCTCCGGCGACGCCCTCGCCGACCTCGCGGCGCTGGAGCAGCGGTCGGAGAAGTGGCTGGAGAGGCGCAAGGACCGCTCGCCCTCGCAGGGAGGCGCCCAGTGAATCCGGTCAACTACCTCTACCTGGCGGCCCTGCTGTTCACCATCGGCGCCGCCGGTGTGCTCATCCGGCGGAACGCGATCGTCATCTTCATGTGCATCGAGCTGATGCTCAACGCCTGCAACCTGGCCTTCGTCACCTTCTCCCGGATGCACGGCAACCTCGACGGCCAGATCATCGCCTTCTTCACGATGGTCGTGGCCGCCGCCGAAGTCGTGATCGGTCTCGCGATCATCGTGACGATCTTCCGCTCCCGCCACTCGGCCTCGGTCGACGACGCCGGCCTGCTGAAGCTGTAAGGGGACCTGACGGTGGAGAACCTCATCGGATTGCTCGTCCTGGTGCCCCTGCTGGGGGCCGGCGTGCTGCTCTGCGGCGGCCGCCGGCTCGACAGCAGCGCCCCCTGGATCGGCACGCTGCTCGCCGCGCTGTCCTTCGTCATCGGCGCGGTGCTCTTCGCCGGCATGCTGGGCCGGGACGGCGAGGACCGCGAGCTGGGCACGACCGTCTTCAGCTGGGTGCCCGTCGGGGGCTTCCGCGCCGACGTCGGCTTCCAGCTCGACCAGCTGTCGATGACCTTCGTGCTGCTGATCACGGGCGTCGGCTCGCTGATCCATCTCTACTCGATCGGCTACATGGCGCACGACGAGCGCCGGCGGCGCTTCTTCGGCTATCTGAACCTCTTCCTGGCCGCGATGCTGCTCCTGGTCGTCGCCGACAACTACCTGCTGCTGTACGTCGGCTGGGAGGGCGTGGGCCTCGCCTCGTACCTGCTGATCGGCTTCTGGCAGCACAAGCCCAGCGCGGCCACGGCCGCGAAGAAGGCGTTCCTGGTCAACCGCGTCGGTGACGTGGGCCTGTCGATCGCCGTCATGCTGATGTTCACCACCTTCGGGACGTTCGCCTTCGGGCCGGTGCTGGAGAGCGCGGACCGGGCGGGCGAGGGCAAGCTGACCGCCATCGGGCTCATGCTCCTGCTCGCCGCCTGCGGCAAGTCGGCCCAGGTGCCGCTGCAGAGCTGGCTCGGGGACGCCATGGAGGGCCCCACGCCGGTCTCCGCCCTCATCCACGCGGCCACGATGGTGACCGCCGGCGTCTACCTGATCACCCGCTCGGGTGCGATCTTCGACGGGGCGCCGGACGCCCAGACGGCGGTCGTCACGGTCGGCGCGGTCACGCTCCTCTTCGGTGCGATCGTCGGTTGCGCGAAGGACGACATCAAGAAGGCCCTGGCGGGTTCGACGATGTCCCAGATCGGCTACATGATCCTCGCCGCCGGGCTCGGGCCGGTCGGCTACGCCTTCGCGATCATGCACCTGGTGACCCACGGCTTCTTCAAGGCCGGCCTCTTCCTCGGCGCCGGCTCGGTCATGCACGGCATGAACGACGAGGTCGACATGCGGCGCTACGGCGGCCTGCGGTCGTACATGCCGGTCACCTTCGTGACGTTCGGCCTCGGCTACCTCGCCATCATCGGCTTCCCCGGCCTGTCCGGCTTCTTCTCCAAGGACAAGATCATCGAGGCGGCCTTCGCCAAGGGCGGCACCGAGGGCTGGATCCTGGGCGGGACGGCGCTGCTCGGCGCGGCCATCACCGCGTACTACATGACGCGCGTGATGATCCTGACGTTCTTCGGCGAGAAGCGGTGGCAGCCGGCGCCCTCCCCGGACGAGCCGAGCGCCGAGCCGGCGGCCGGCGGTCGCCCGGGCGAACTGCCGCACCCGCACGAGTCTCCGCGCACGATGACCATCCCGATGATCCTGCTGGCCTTCGGATCGGTCTTCGCCGGTGGCCTGTTCAGCCTCAACGACGCCTTCCTGAACTGGCTGGAGCCGGTCACCGGGCACGCGGAGGGCCACTCGCCGGTCACGGCCGTGCAGGTCACCGCGGCCACCATGGTCGTCCTCTTCGTCGGCGTCGCGCTCGCCTGGGCGCAGTACGGGCGCGGCCCGGTGCCGGTCACCGCACCGCGCGGCAACGTCCTGGTCCGGGCCGCCCGCCGCGACCTGCTCCAGGACGACGTCAACCACGTCGTGCTCGTCCGCGGTGGTGAGCACCTGACCCGCAGCCTGGTCTACCTCGACCACACCGTGGTCGACGGCGTCGTCAACGGCACCGCCGCCGCGGTCGGCGGGCTGTCGGGCCGGATGCGCAGGCTGCAGAACGGCTTCGCGCGCTCGTACGCGGTCTCGATGTTCGGCGGTGCGGCGGTGCTCGTCGCCGCGACCCTGCTGATGAGGGCGGTCTAGTCATGTCATTTCCCCTGCTGACGGCCACGGCCGCGGTGCCCGCCCTCGGGGCGGTGGCCACCGCCGCCGTCCCGGCCGCGCGGCGCACGGCCGCCAAGTGGCTCGCGCTGGCCTTCTCGCTCGCCACCCTGCTGCTGGCCGCGGTGCAGCTGGTGCGCTTCGACCCGGATGCGAAGGGCCCCTTCCAGCTCACCGAGTCGCACGCCTGGATCGCCGACTTCGGGGTCCGGTACGACCTGGGCGTCGACGGCATCGCGGTGGTGCTGATCGCGCTGACCGCGCTGCTGGTCCCCTTCATCGTGCTGGCCGGCTGGCACGACGCCGACCCCCTGGAGACGCAGTCCTCGCGCTGGCGGCCCACCCAGGGCTTCTTCGCGCTGATCCTGATGGTCGAGGCGATGGTCGTCATCGCCTTCGAGGCCACCGACGTCTTCCTCTTCTACATCTTCTTCGAAGCCATGCTCATCCCGATGTACTTCCTCATCGGCGGCTTCGGCGACCGGGCGGGGGAGCGCCCCGAGGCGGAGACGGCGACCCAGCGCTCGTACGCCGCGGTGAAGTTCCTGCTCTACAACCTCGTCGGCGGCCTGATCATGCTGGCCGCCGTGATCGGGCTCTACGCGGTCACCGCCCACCAGCTGGGCACCGGCACCTTCTCCCTCACCGAGATCGTCCAGGCCCGCGCGGCCGGGAAGCTGGACTTCGCGACCACCACCGAACGGGCCCTGTTCCTCGGGTTCTTCTTCGCCTTCGCCGTCAAGGCGCCGCTGTGGCCGCTGCACACCTGGCTGCCCAACGCCATGGGCGAGGCCACCGCCCCCGTCGCCGTGCTGATCACCGCGGTGGTGGACAAGGTCGGCACGTTCGCGATGCTCCGCTTCTGCCTCCAGCTCTTCCCGGAGGCGTCGAAGTGGGCGACGCCGGTGATCCTCGTGCTGTCGCTGATCAGCATCCTCTACGGGGCGCTGCTGGCGGTCGGCCAGCGGGACATCAAGCGCCTGATCGCCTACGCCTCGATCTCCCACTTCGGCTTCATCGTGCTCGGGATCTTCGCGATGACCACCCAGGGTCAGGGCGGCGCCACGCTCTACATGGTCAACCACGGGATCTCCACGGCGGCGTTGATGCTGGTCGCCGGCTTCCTGATCTCCCGGCGCGGCTCGCGGCTCATCGCCGACTACGGCGGCGTCCAGAAGGTGGCGCCCGTCCTCGCCGGCACGTTCCTGGTCGGCGGTCTGGCCACGCTGTCGCTGCCGGGCCTCGCGCCCTTCGTCTCCGAATTCCTCGTCCTCGTCGGCGCCTTCAGCCGCTACCCGGCCGTCGGCGTGATCGCCACCGTCGGCATCGTGCTCGCCGCGCTGTACGTCCTCGTGCTCTACCAGCGCACGATGACCGGCCCGGTGAAGGAAGCGGTGCGCGGCATGCCGGACCTGCGGGTGCGCGAGCTGGTCGTCGTCGCCCCGCTGATCGCCCTGCTGCTCTTCCTCGGCATCTACCCCAAGCCGCTGACGGACATGATCGACCCGGCGGTCGAGCACACGATGTCGCAGGTGGAGAAGGGCGACCCCCAGCCTGATGTTCGTGTGAACGATGTGGAGGCCGCGAAGTGAGCCACGCAGCATCCGTCCACAGCCTGTGGACACTGGCGGCGGCCGAGGCGCCGAAGAAGATCCCCGCACCGCACATCGAGTACGCCCAGCTCTCGCCGACGCTCATCGTGCTGGGCGCCGCCGTCCTGGGCGTCCTCGTCGAGGCGTTCCTGCCGCGCCGCGCCCGTTACCACGCCCAGCTGCTGCTGACCGTCGTCGGCCTGGCGGCCGCCTTCGCGGCCGTCGTCGCCCTGGCGGCGGGCGGCTACGGCTCGGACAAGGCGCACGTCGCGGCCATGGGCGCGGTCGCCGTCGACGGCCCGGCGCTCTTCCTGCAGGGCATCGTGCTCCTCGTCGGCCTCGTCGCGGCGTTCACCTTCGCCGAGCGCCGGCTCGAACCGGCGGCGAACGGCCGGCCCGTCGACTCCTTCGCCGCGCAGGCCGCCACCGTGCCCGGCGGGGACGCCGAGCGGAAGGCCGTCATGGCGGGTCTGGCGACCACCGAGGTCTTCCCGGTCATGCTCTTCGCGGTCGGCGGCATGCTCGTCTTCCCCGCCGCCAACGACCTGTTGACGCTCTTCGTCGCGCTGGAGGTCTTCTCCCTCCCGCTGTACGTGCTGTGCGCCCTGGCCCGCCGCCACCGGCTGCTCTCGCAGGAGTCGGCGGTCAAGTACTTCCTCCTCGGCGCCTTCTCCTCCGCCTTCCTGCTCTTCGGGGTGGCCCTGCTGTACGGCTACGCGGGCACGGTCACCTACTCCGGCATCGCCGAGGTCGTCGGCGGCGCCACCCGCACCGTCGACCCGGCGCTCGCCGGCACGATGGGCAACGACGCACTGCTGCTGATCGGCGGTGCGCTGGTGCTGATGGGCCTGCTGTTCAAGGTGGGTGCGGTGCCGTTCCACATGTGGACGCCCGACGTCTACCAGGGCGCCCCCACGCCGGTCACCGGCTTCATGGCGGCCGCCACCAAGGTCGCCGCCTTCGGCGCCCTGCTGCGGCTGCTCTACGTCGTCCTGCCGGGGCTGCGGTGGGACTGGCGGCCGGTGATGTGGGCCGTCGCCATCGTCACGATGCTCGTCGGCGCGATCGTGGCCGTCACCCAGACCGATGTGAAGCGGCTGCTGGCCTACTCCTCCATCGCCCACGCCGGCTTCATCCTCGCCGGTGTCGTCGCCACCACCCCCGACGGCATCTCCTCGGTGCTCTTCTACCTGGGCGCCTACTCGTTCGTGACGCTCGGGGCGTTCGCGGTGGTGACGCTCGTGCGCGACGCCGGCGGGGAAGCCACCCACCTGACGCAGTGGGCCGGGCTCGGCCGCCGTTCACCGCTGGTCGCGGCCGTGTTCGCGGTCTTCCTGCTGGCCTTCGCCGGCATCCCGCTCACCAGCGGCTTCGCGGGCAAGTTCGCCGTCTTCAAGGCGGCGGCGCAGGGCGGGGCCGCGCCGTTGGTCATCGTGGGCGTGCTGTCCTCGGCGATCGCCGCGTTCTTCTACATCAGGGTGATCGTGCTGATGTTCTTCAGCGAGCCGCGGACCGAGGGCCCGACGGTCGCCGTGCCGAGCCCGCTGACGTCCACGGCCATCGCCGTGGGCGTCGCGGTCACCCTGATCCTCGGAGTGGCGCCGCAGTACTTCCTCGACCTGGCGGGCCAGGCGGGAACGTTCGTGCGGTAGCCGCCGCGCACACCGTCACCCGCCGCCCGGCGCCCCCGTGGAGGGGCACCGGGCGGCGGCATGCCTGCGGGTGCGGATGCCGGAGCGTTCAGCTGCTGGGCTTCGCCGGGATGCCGCCGGGCAGGGCGGGCTTGCCGTCGCCGCCCACGGCCTTGCTCATCTTGTCCTCCTTGCCGGAGGCCCAGGCCACCGTGAAGGACTTGCCGTTGAAGTTCTTGACGGTGCCCGTGGCGTAGTCGGTGCTGCCGTCCTGGCAGTGCTTGATGTTGATGGTGACCGGCTGGGCGTTGTCGACGACGGTGCCCGAGCAGGCGGTCTTGCCGCTGAGCAGGACCTGGCTCCCGGTGAAGGTCAGGATCAGCATGCTCTTGTCGGCGAGCTTGCCGCCGTTGGACCAGCCGCCCGCGAGGTCGGCGGCCGAGACGTTGTTCTTGCCCGGCTCGTCCGCCGGGGTCTCCGGCTTCGCCGCACCACCCGGCGTCTGCGCCGGGGCGTCCGCAGTGGGCTTGGTGTCGGCCTTCTTGTCGCCGCCGTCGCTGCTCTTGCTGCAACCGGTCATCAGCACAGCGGCGATGAACGCCGCCCCCGTGATCTGTACTGCCTTGCGCACGTGCGCTCTCTCCTTCGTCGTGCCCAGCTCGGTTTGGAACTGGACACGACAAGCTAGCAGCGGTCAGTCGCCGCCCCCGCCGCAACCGCCCCCGCAGCTGCTTCCGCAGCCGTGGCCTCCGCCGCAGCCGCCCCCGCCGCCGTCACCACCACTGCTGGACGTGCCGGACTGGACCGTGACCTTGTGGTACACGGCGGCGGCGATCCAGTGCTCGCGCCGCAGCCGGCGCATCGCCTTGCGGTCGTGCCGTCCGCCCCAGCCCGGGTAGAGGGCCTTGGCGATGCCGGTGGCCGACGCCAGCGCGGCCAGCACGCGGGCGCGCGGGTCGGGGAAGCCCGCGCGCAGCGCCGCGTCGAAGGCCGCACGCGCCGGGGTGGTCAGGTCGACCGCGTCCACGGGGTAGTACAGCCACGGGACGAGGCCCCTGCCGACGGGCTGCCGGTGCACCCGGAGGGCGCGTCGCTCCAGCAGCCCCATGACCCAGGACTGTTCCTGGTCCCGGGCCTCGGTGGCTATCCAGTACGAGGTCTTGGGGGGACGCTCGTTCTGCATGCCCAGCCGCCACAGCGGCACGGAGAGCCGGGGGTCGGCCTGCGGGACGGGGTCGGCGGTGACCGGCCGCCCGTCCTTCGCCCGCACACACCCGCGCAGCTCCAGCTCGGCCAGGACCGCCCCGGCCAGGCCGTAGGCCAGGTCCCGGGGCGCACACAGCTTCTTGCCGTCGGCGGGGGCGTGCGCGAGCAGCAGGAGCTCCTCCGGCAGCGTCAGGCCCGGATCCGTCATGAGCCGGGTGGCGCCGCCGGCGCCGGGACGATGCGGCCGGTGACCTCGCCGAGGCCGATGCGGGCGCCGTCCGGGCCCGGTGCCCACGCCGTGAGGGTGACCTCGTCGCCGTCGGCCAGGTAGGGGCCCTTGCCCTGGGTGAGTTCGAGCAGGCAGCCCAGCTGGTCGGGCTCGGGGCCGCTGACCGTGCCCGACGCGTAGAAGTCGCCGGTGCGCAGCGAGGCGCCGTTGACGGTCATGTGGGCGAGCTGCTGGGCGGCCGTCCAGTACATGGCGGAGAAGGGCGGCCGGGAGACGGTCTCGCCGTTGACGCGCACCTCGATGCGCAGGTCGATGCCGCCGGGCTCGGCACCGGAGTCGTCGAGGTAGGGCAGCAGCGGGTGGGTGCGCTCCGGCGGCGCCGTGCGGGCCTCGTCGAAGGCGTCCAGCGGGGTGATCCACGCCGAGACGGAGGTGGCGAAGGACTTGCCGAGGAACGGGCCGAGCGGCACGTACTCCCACGCCTGGATGTCGCGCGCCGACCAGTCGTTGACCAGGCAGACGCCGAACACGTGCTCGCGGAAGGCGTCGAGCGTCACCGGGGTGTTGACGGGGGCCGGGGTGCCGACGACGAAGCCGACCTCGGCCTCGATGTCCAGGCGCAGGGAGGGGCCGAACGACGGTGCCGGGTCGGCGGGGGCCTTGCGCTGGCCCTGCGGGCGGACGACGTCCGTGCCCGAGACGACGATCGTGCCGGCGCGCCCGTGGTAACCGATGGGCAGGTGCTTCCAGTTGGGCGTGAGGGGCTCGTCGGCATCAGGGCGGAAGATGCGGCCCACGTTTCCGGCGTGGTGCTCGCTGGCGTAGAAGTCCACATAGTCGGCGACCTCGAACGGCAGGTGCAGCGTCACCCGGTCGAGCGGGTGGAAGTGAGCCTCGTCCGACAGCCAGCCGCGGATCTCGGACCGGACCTCCTGCCAGACCGGCCGGCCCGCGGCCATCAGCGGGTTGAGGGTGGGCTGGTCCAGCAGGCCGGCGTGGGCGGAGCCGTGCGCGGCGGCCGCGGCGGCCGCGTCCAGGACGTACGCGCCGTAGCGGACGCCGATGCGCGGGCGGTCGGGCGCGTCCGGGGTGGTGAAGACGCCGTACGGGAGGGTGTGCGCGCCGAAGGGGTCGTCTTCGGCCAGCTCGCGGGGGCTGTGCTGGGGCATGGGACGCTGCCTCGCCTTCTGTTCCTGGGCATGCCGACGGGCTGGTGGAGCCGGGTACGACCGGGTGGCCGGTGGGCCCGTTGGATCGATCCACACATTACGTGTTGACCGCTCCTGGGCAAGGGGTGTCCGGGGGTGTCCGAGCGAGTCCAAAGGGAGGGCAATGTCCGGTAACTCCTTGCTGGACTCAGCGATTCCGAAGTAGCGTCCTAAGTCGGGTCACACACAGTGGGGGGCCGCTGAGGCTGGGTGGCCGAGGGGGGTGCTGGTGGCGAGCAGGAGCGCGCCCGTAGCGGCGGACCGGTCCGTTCCAGGGTTGATTGTGAAGATCGGTGACTATCCCCTGCACCACGGCGGGGTGGGCGCGATCCGCAGCCTCGGCCGGCTGGGCGTCCCGATGTACGCCGTCACCGAGGACAGATGGACCCCTGCCGCCCTCTCCCGCTACCTGCAATCCGGCTTCGTGTGGCCGACGACGGGCACCGAGCGGCCCGAGGAGCTGGTGGCGGGCCTGCTGCGGATCGGACGGCGGATCGGCCGCCCGGCGGTGCTGATCCCCACGGACGAGGAGGCGGCCGTGCTGATCGCCGAGCACGCCGGTGCGCTCGCCGGCTCCTTCCTCTTCCCGCCCGTCGAGGCGCAGCTGCCGCGCCGGCTGGCGAGCAAGCAGGGGCTGCACGAGCTGTGCGCGGAGCACGGTGTGCCCTCGCCGTCGGCGCTCTTCCCGGCCTCGTACGAGGAGATCGAGAAGTACGCCTCCGTCGCCACGTACCCGCTGGTGGCCAAGAACCGCGAGGCGTTCGAGCGGCGCCGGCACCCGGCGGTGGCCGGAACCACCCGCATCGGCGGCCCGCGCGAGCTGCTGGAGCTGGCGCGCGGCTGGGGTCCGTCCCCGGGCGTGATCCTGCAGGAGTACCTGCCGCGCGAGGACGCCGAGGACTGGATCGTGCACGCCTACTTCGACGCGGAGAGCACCCCGCTCGCGATGTTCACCGGCGTGAAGGTGCGCTCCTGGCCGCCCCACGCGGGCATGACCGCCAACGCCTACGTCGTGGACAATCCGGAACTGGCCACCATGGCCGCACAGTTCATCAAGCAGATCGGCTTCTGCGGGATCATCGACCTGGACTGGCGCTTCGACCGGCGCGACGGCCGGTACAAGCTCCTGGACTTCAACCCCCGGATGGGAGCGCAGTTCCGGCTCTTCGAGAACGAAGCCGGCATCGACGTCGTCCGCGCCCAGCACCTGGACCTCACGGGGCGGCCCGTCCCGGAGGCCGAGCAGCTCACGGGCCGCCGCTTCGTCGTCGAGAACATCGACCTGCCCGCCTTCGCCGCCTACCGTCGCAGCGGCTACACCACCCCCCACGCCCCCGCCCGGGCGAGCGGCACGGAGCTGGCCTGGGCCGCCCGTGACGACATGAAGCCGTTCTTCACCATGCTCGCCCGGTTCGTACGACCGGGCGTGCGGCACCTGTGGCAGCTGTGGCGCTCCCGGCGCCGGGCCGCCGCCGTCGCCGAGCAAGCCGACTGACCAGCCGACCGCAGCCGACCGAACGCGCGTACCGCCGAACCCGCCGCCCACTGCCGAACCACCGCCGCGCACAGCCGACCGAACACCGCGTACAGCCGCTGATACCGTCGCCCGGCCGCGCTCCGGGCAACGCCCTGGGAGGGGACCCGTGACACTTCCCGTAGCCGTCATCGGGGCCGGTCCGTACGGCCTCTCGACCGCAGCTCACCTGAAGGCGCGCAACGTGCCCACGCGCGTCTTCGGCTCGCCGATGGTGAGCTGGCGGGAGCACATGCCCGCCGGGATGCTGCTCAAATCCACCCCCGTCGCCTCGAACATCGACGCCCCGCAGCCCGGGCACACCCTCTTCGACTACTGCCAGGACGTGGGGGAGCGGCGCTACGAGTCCGACTGGGACGCCATTCCCGTCGAGACCTTCGCCGGCTACGGGCTGTGGTTCCAGCAGCGGCTGGTGCCCGGGCTGGAGCGCGAGCGCGTGGTGGCCGTCGAGCGGCGCACCTCGGGCTCCGGCTTCGAGCTGAAGCTCGACTCGGGGGAGCAGTTCGCGGCCCGTTCCGTGGTGGTGGCCACGGGCCTGAGCGGCTTCGCGCAACTGCCGCCGGAGCTGGCGGCGGCGGTGCCGGACGGGCCCTCGCCGAGCGGTCCGGTCTCGCACAGCTCCCAGCACCGCGACCTGTCGGTCTTCGCCGGGCGCGACGTGGTCGTCGTCGGTGCGGGGCAGTCCGCGCTGGAGACCGCCGTGCTGCTGGCCGAGGCGGGCGCCGGCGGGGTGCGGATCCTGGCGCGGCGGCGCGGCGCGGTGCGGTTCGGGGCGGCGCCGGACGGGCAGCCGCCGCTGAGGCCGGACACCCCCTTCGGCCGGGCCTGGTCGCTGTACGCGTTCTCGTACCACGCGGACGGCTTCCGGCATCTTCCGGCGCCGACCCGGGCGTTCCTGGTGCGCCGGGTGCTGGGCCCGCTGGGTGCCTGGTGGCTGCGGGAGCGGTTCATCGGCCGGGTGCAGGTCACCGAAGGCAAGCGGATCGTGCGCGCACGGGTGGAGTCCGGGCGTCCGGTGCTGACCCTCTCCGGCGACACCGACGGGCCCGAGAACGAGCTGCGCGCCGACCACGTCATCGCGGCGACCGGCTACCGGGTCGACGTGGCGGCCCTGGACTTCCTCGGGCCCGGGCTGCGCACCCGGCTCGCGGTGAGCGCGGGCGGCCCCCGGCTGGGCGCCGGCTACCGCTCCTCGGTGCCGGGGCTGTTCTTCACGGGGCTGCCGGCGGCCGCCAGTTTCGGGCCGGTCATGCGGTTCGTGTGCGGCACCGAGTACGCCTCGCCGCGGCTGGCCCGGGCGGTGGCACAGCTGTAGGGGTTCCGGAATGTCCCAAACGCCGGACGGGCCGAATTCGCCCGTCCGGCGTTCGCGTGCGGGGGCCCGGGTCGCACCCCGGTGCCGGCGCCGGAAGGGGACGGCGCCCACGGTGATCGAGAGCCGACCGGATACGCTGACTTTTGGTGAAGACAGCGACACATCGACAATCCCCGTGTTCGCAGGCAGACAGGAGTACCCCTCGTGACCGTCGTCGGGCCTTTTGGGCTGAGCGTGCGGGACCAGGCTCTTGAAGCCGATGTCCAGGCCGGATTGGCCGCCGTCGAGGAGGGTCTCCTGGAGGCCACCAAGAGCGGCGTTCCCTTCATCACCGAGGCCGCCCAGCACCTGGTGCAGGCCGGGGGCAAGCGGTTCCGTCCGCTGCTGGTCGCGCTCGCCGCGCAGTTCGGCGACCCGTACGCCCCGGGTGTGGTGCCGTCGGCCGTGGTCGTCGAGCTCACCCACCTGGCCACGCTGTACCACGACGACGTGATGGACGAGGCCGAGGTGCGCCGGGGCGTGCCCAGCGCCAACGCCCGCTGGGGCAACTCGCTGGCCGTCCTGACGGGTGACTTCCTCTTCGCCCGCGCCTCCCACATCCTGGCCGACCTCGGCCCGGAGGCCGTGCGCATCCAGGCCGAGGCGTTCGAGCGACTGGTCACCGGCCAGATCCTGGAGACCGCGGGCCCGCGCGACGGCCGCGACCCCATCGAGCACTACCTGGACGTCATCGCCGGCAAGACCGGCTCGCTGATCGCCGTCGCGGGGCGCTTCGGCGCGATGATGTCCGGCGCCGACGAGCGGGTCGTCGAGATCCTCACCCACTACGGGGAGCGGCTCGGCGTCGCCTTCCAGCTCGCCGACGACGTCCTGGACATCGCCAGCGACTCCCACGAGTCCGGCAAGACCCCCGGCACGGACCTGCGCGAGGGCATCCCGACCCTGCCCGTCCTGCACCTGCGGGCCCGCGCGGCCGCCACCGGCTCGCCCGAGGACCTCCGGTTGTGCGAGCTCCTCGACGGCGACCTCGCCGACGACGACCTGCTCGCCGAGGTGCTGCGCCGGCTGCGGGTCCACCCGGCCCTGGAGCAGGCCCGGCGCGACACCGTCCGCTACGCCCAGGAGGCGCGCGCGACGCTGGCGCCGCTGCCCGACGGCCCCGCCAAGGCGGCGCTGGAGCAGCTCTGCGACGCGGTGGTCCACCGGGCCGGCTGAGCCGCCCCAAGGGCCCCCGGCCAGGCACGACTCCGCCTTCCGGTAGAGGCGCCCCTAGGGGGCGTCATACCGGAGGCGTACGGCTACTTGATCCCGTCGGCTGACGACGGCGCGGTGCCGCTTTGGTGGAATGGAATGCGTCTTCTCCGGGGGGAATCCCGGACTCCCGCGCCACCACCGAGCGGTCGGGCCACAATGAGCCTAGGTGTGGGCGAGTGCACGACGCGAAAGACCGCCGCCGACGACGGAGGTAGAGCACATGGCACGGATCCAACCGACACCGGGCACCGACGCGGCCGACGGGCGCGGCGAGGCCAGGGGCCGCCGCAAGGCCGTCCGCTACGCGGTACCGGTCGCGGTGGCCGGCGTCGCCGCCGCGACGATCGGCATAGGCTCGGCGCTCGCGAGCACCGGCGACCCGGATCTGCCCAGGATCAGCGCGCAGGACCTCATAGCCAGGATGGCCGCGTCGGACACGCAGCAGATGTCCGGATCGGTCAAGATCACCACGGATCTGGGTCTGCCGACGCTGCCGTCGGGCCTCAACCTGGAGAGCGGCGGCGGCCACGGCGGCAAGAAGGGCGGCACGGCGGCCTCCCCGGAGAGCAAGCTGACCGAACTGGCCTCCGGTACGCACACGCTGCGCGTGGCCGTGGACGGCCCGGACAAGCAGCGCGTCTCGCTCGTCGAGCGCGCCGCCGAGTACAGCGTCATACGCAACGGCGACGACGTCTGGGCCTACGACAGCGCCGGCAACACCGCGCTGCACTCCAAGGCGCCGCAGCGCGGTCCGGACGGCAAGCGCGAGGCCGCGGGGACGCCCAAGGACCTGAGCGGCATGTCGCCGCAGGAGCTGGCCAAGAAGGTCGTCGAGGCGGCCGACGGCTCCACGACCCTCACCGTCGACGGCACGGCCAAGGTGGCCGGCCGGGACGCCTACCAGCTGGTCCTCACGCCCAAGCAGGGCGAGTCGACGGTCGGTGCGGTGCGCATCGCGGTCGACGCGAAGAACGGCGTCCCCCTGAAGTTCACGCTCGCGCCCAAGAGCGGCGGCAAGGCCGTCGTCGACGCGGCCTTCACCAAGGTCGACTTCGGCAAGCCCGGCGCGGGCACCTTCTCCTTCACCCCGCCCAAGGGCGCCAAGGTGACGGAGGGCGCGGACAAGGACGGCAAGGCCGGCAAGGACGGCAAGCACGCCGGCCGCGACCAGCAGGGCGGCCTGCCGGGCGCGCTGGGCCTGCCGGGCGCCGGCGGCGACGGGGCGGCCAAGGTCACCGGCGAGGGCTGGGCCTCGATCGCCCAGTTCAGCGCGGGCAAGGAGGCCGGTGGCATCGTCTCCGGCAAGGACCGCAGCGCGCTCAAGGACGCCGGGAAGAACGGCGACACCGCCGGCAAGCTGCTGGACGGCCTCGGTTCCAAGGTCTCGGGCGACTTCGGTTCCGGCCGGGTCTTCAGCACCCGGGTCATCAACGCCCTGATGACGGACGACGGCAAGGTCTTCGTCGGCGCCGTCTCCAAGGACGCACTGGTCAAGGCGGCCAACGCGGCGAAGTAGCCGCGCACACGGCAGTACGGGGGACGCGATGGAGGAGCAGGCCGTCGCCGGGCGACCGGTGATCGAGACACGTGCGCTCACCAAGCGCTACGGTGGCGGGCAGCTCGCGGTCGACGGCCTCGACCTCGTGGTGCCCCGGGGAAGCGTCTTCGGCTTCCTCGGGCCCAACGGCTCGGGGAAGACCACCACCATCCGGATGCTCATGGGCCTGATCGAGCCGACCTCGGGCACCGCCCGGGTGCTCGGCGAGGACATGCCGCGCGCCGGCCGCAGCGTGCTGCCCAGGGTCGGGGCCCTCATCGAGGGCCCGGCGCCCTACGGCTTCCTCTCCGGCCGGGACAACCTCGTGCGGCTCGACGCCGCCGACCCCACCGCCGACCCCCGCACCCGCGCGGCCCGGGTGGGCCACGCCCTGGAGCGGGTCGGGCTCACCTCCGCCGCGGGCAAGAAGGCCCGCGCGTACTCCCTCGGCATGAAGCAGCGCCTCGGCCTGGCGGCCGTCCTGCTGCAGCCGCGCGAGCTGCTCGTCCTCGACGAGCCGACCAACGGCCTCGACCCCCAGGGCATGCGCGAGATCCGCGCCCTGGTGCGCGGGCTCGCCGCCGAGGGCACCACGGTCTTCCTCTCCTCCCACCTGCTCGACGAGATCGAGCAGGTGTGCACGCACGCCGCCGTCATGGCGCACGGCCGGCTCCTGACCCAGGGGCCCGTCGACGAGCTGGCCTCCTCCGCCCGGGGCCGGCTCGCCGTCACCACCCCCGACACCGCGGAAGCCGTCCGCGTCCTCAAGGAGCACGGAGTGAACGACCTGACCGTCGACGACGAGCGCGTCACCGGCGAGCTCCCCGCCGGTCCGGCCGTGGAGCTCGCCGACCTCAACGCCGCCCTCGTGCACGCCCGGGTGCGCGTGCGGGCCTTCGGTACCGAACGGGCCTCGCTGGAGGACGCCTTCGTCGCCCTCACCGGGGAGGGCTTCGATGTCGCGGGCTGAGCCGGCCGGCCTGAATGGAGCCGGCCCGGCGGCGGCCCGGCGGCTGTGGGGGCTCTCGCTCTTCCGCAGCGAGGTGAGCACCGTCTTCCGGCGCTGGCGCACGCTCGCCCTGCTGGGCGTGCTGGCCGCCGTGCCGGTGCTGGTCGGCATCGCCGTGAAGATCGAGACGGGTGACGGCGGTTCCGTGGGGCAGGGCGACGGCTCCGGCCCGGCCTTCATCAGTCAGATCACCAACAACGGCCTCTTCCTGGTCTTCACCTCGCTCGCCGCGACCCTGCCGTTCTTCCTGCCGATGGCGATCGGGGTCGTCGCGGGCGACTCCATAGCCGGCGAGGCGGGCGCCGGCACGCTGCGCTACCTCCTCGTCGCCCCCGCCGGGCGGACGAGGCTGCTGCTCGCCAAGTTCGCGGCCACCGTCGCCTTCTGCTGCGTCGCCACGCTCGTCGTGGCCGCCTCGGCGCTCGCGGTGGGGGCGCTGCTCTTCCCGCTCGGCGAGGTCACGCTGATCAGCGGCACGACCGTCCCGTTCACGGACGGCCTGCTGCGCACGCTGCTGATCGCCGGAGTGGCGGCGCTCTCGCTGACGGGCATCGCCGCGCTGGGCCTGTTCGTCTCCACCCTCACCAACAGCGGCATCGCCGCCATGGCCACCACGGTCGGGCTGCTGATCACGGTCCAGATCCTCGACCAGTTCCCGCAGCTGAGCGCCGTCCAGCCGTATCTCTTCCCGCACTACTGGCTGAGCTTCGCCGACCTGCTGCGCGACCCGGTCTACTGGGACCAGCTGCTGCGCAACCTCGGCCTGCAGGCGCTGTACGTGGCCGTGTTCGGCTCGGCGGCGTGGGCACGTTTCACGGCCAAGGACATCACGGTGTGAGCGGGCGCCGGGCGGGCGGTGCCCACCCGGCGCCCGCCGCCGTCAGAAGGTGAGCTTCCAGCCGTTGATCCGGCCGGTGTCCTGCGCCGCCACGTCCTGGACGCGCAGCTTCCAGGTGCCGTCGGCGCTCTCGCCGGAGGCGTCGACGGTGTACGTCGCGACGACGTCCGCGGCCGAGTCGTTGCTGCTCGCGTCCTTCAGCCGGTACGTCTTCCCGCTCGGCCCGACGAGGTCGACGACCAGGTCACCGCGGTAGCTGTGCCTGATGTCGACGCCGACCTTGAGCGCCGAGGGCGCGTTGCCGCTGACGCCGCCGACGGTGACCGGCGACTCGACGGCCGCCCCCGCGTCGGGGATGTCGACGGTCGACCTGGACTCGAAGACCTTGCCGCCGGGCGGGGTGGTGGAGCCGCCGCCGCTCAGCGTCCAGACGGCGTGGGCGATCGCGTCGCTGTTGTTGTCCAGCGCCGTGTCGTTGATGTTCGCCGTGGTGTCGCACGAGGAGTGGTAGCAGCGGTCGAACGGCTGTCCCGCCGTGCCGCCCCACTTGGCCGCCTGCGAGGCGGTCTTGGTGTAGTCCGCGCCGCTGAAGAGCCCGCCGACGCGGACTCCCGCGTTCTTGAAGGGCGCGTGGTCGGAGCGGCCGTCGCCCTCGGTCTCGATCTCGGTGGGGATGTTCTTGCCGGCGAAGTAGTCCTTGAAGACCTTTTCGAGCTGCGGGTCGTCGTCGTAGACGAAGTAGCCGGGGTTGGGTGACCCGATCATGTCGAAGTTCAGGTACGCGTCGATCTTCGAGCGTTCCGTGGCGGGCAGCTGCCGCACGTAGTTCTGCGAGCCGACCAGGCCCAGCTCCTCGGCGCCCCACCAGGCGAACCGCAGGTGCTTGTCGGGCTTGTAGCCCTGCTTGGCCACCGTGAGGGCGACCTCCAGGATGCCCGCCGAGCCGGAGCCGTTGTCGTTGATGCCGGCGCCGCGGGAGACCGAGTCGAGGTGCGACCCGGCGAACACGACGTGGTCGGCGTCGCCGCCCGGCCAGTCGGCGATGAGGTTGTAGCCGGTCGCGCCGTTCGAGGTGAACTGCTGGACGGTGGTGGTGAAGCCGGCGGCGTCGAGCTTGCCCTTCACGTAGTCGATCGACGCCTTGTAACCGCTGCGGCCGTGCGCGCGGTTGCCGCCGTTGGCGGTGGCTATCGACTGCAGCTGGGCCAGGTGCGCCTTGACGTTGGCGACGGATATGTCGGGTGCTGCGGCGGTGCCGGCGCTGCGGCCGGCGGACGCGGCGGTGGGGGCCGCGTTCGCCGGTACCGAGGAGGCGCCGAGCAGGGTGGCGGTCACGGCCGCGCCGGTGGTGAGCAGGGCGGCGGTGCGTCGCGATCTTCGGGGCAGGGTGGGTCCGTTGAGGTCACGCATGGGGGGCTCCCAACTCCATTTGACGTGGCCATGATGTTGAGGGCCCCCCGAAGTCCCGTCAAGGGCGGATTTCGGACACCGAACACCGTTTTCCGGATATCGGGCGCGGGGTCAGCTGTGCTGAGCTGTGGTTTCCGTTGCCTGAGGGGCAATTGTGTTTTCTGTGTTACCAGTTGCCGCGCGCTCCTGAGCGGCCTTCAGCTCCGCGCGTGCGTGACGGGCCGTGCGCAGGGCGTCCCAGGTCAGCACCGCCAGCGCCAGCCAGACGAGCGCGAAGCCCGCCCACCGCTCGGCGGGCATCGCCTCGTGGAAGACGGCCAGGCCGAGGGCGAACTGGAAGACCGGGGCGAGGTACTGCAGCATGCCGATCACCGACAGCGGCAGCCGCACGGCCGCCGCGCCGAAGGAGATCAGCGGCAGCGCGGTGATGGCACCCGTGCCCAGGAGGAGCAGGGAGTGGCCCACGCCCTCGGCGGCGAACGTCGACTCGCCCTGCGTGCCGAGGAAGAGCAGCAGGCCGAGCGCGGGCAGGAACTGCACCGCCGTCTCGGCCGCCATCGACTCCAGCCCGTCCAGCCCGACCTTCTTCTTGACGAGGCTGTAGGTGCTGAACGTGGCCGCGATCGCCAGCGCGATCCACGGGGGCTTGCCGTAGCCGACGGCCAGGACGATCACGGCGGCCACGCCGACCGCCACCGCGGCCCACTGCGCGGGCCGCAACCGCTCGCGCAGGACGAGGACGCCGAGGCCGATGGTGACGAGGGGGTTGATGAAGTACCCCAGGGACGTCTCGACGACGTGTCCGGCGTTCACGGCCCAGATGTAGATCCCCCAGTTCGCGGAGATGACCAGCGCCCCCAGGGCGACCATCGCGAGCCGTCGCGGCTGCCGCAGCAGCGGGGGTATCCACGCCCAGCGCCGGGTGATCGCCAGGACGGCCACGACGGCTGCCAGCGACCACACCATGCGGTGCGCGAGGATCTCCAGCGCGCCCGCCGGTTCCAGCAGCGGCCAGTAGAGGGGGAACAGCCCCCAGATCCCATAGGCCAGGACTCCGCACAGCAGTCCCGTGCGGGTCTCGTTCCTCGACTTCTGCGGCTCCACGCGTTTCCTCCCAGGGGGCGCCGATGCCCACGACGACCTTGCGAAGGTAACGCCGCACCCGGGGATGTGTCATACGCGTATCGCATGACGGTCATGACAGGGTTCCGTGGGCCGCCGACGATCCGCCGGAGCGGTCGGCCGCCCGCAGCCGCTCGACGGCCGCCGAGACGTCGAACGGCAGCACCGTCACCGCGACGTTCGGCACGTGCTGGAGTGCCTTGGCCATCTGCTCGCCGGTGTCGCGGTGCAGCAGCCTGCCCAGCGGGAACGCGTACGTGCGCCGGGGGATCAGCAGCGTCAGGGCGGTCGTGCCGTCGGCCGTGGCGCGGGCGGCCAGTGCCGCCACCGCGTGCCGCAGCCGCCGGTCGGGGCAGTCGACGAGCTCCAGCGGCACGGTCGTGCCCGAGGAGGCGTCCCAGCGCTCCGTCAGGCGCCGCGCCCGGGCCTCGTCGGTCACCACGTGCACGGCCCGCACCTCGTCCGGCCGCAGCTCGTGCGCGTAGCGCAGCGCCTTGACCGTGGCCAGGTCGAGGTTGTCGACGAGGACGTGGACGACGTGCCGCCGCCAGTGCGGCCGGTCCGTGGTGTAGGGGGGCACGTTCTCCAGCGCGGCGGCCTCCTCGCGGTACTCACGGTTGATGCGGATCAGCGCCCACACGCCGAGCGGGAAGACCACCACGACCAGCCAGGCGCCCTCCGTGAACTTCGTGATGGCGAAGACGACGACCACCAGCGCCGAGACCACGGCCGCGACGAGGTTCACCGCGGTCCTCCAGTGGCTCTCGCGGCGCCGCCAGTAGTGCGCCGCCATCCCGGCGGCCGCCATGGTGAAGCCGGTGAAGACGCCGATGGCGTACAGCGCGACGAGCTTGTCGACGTTGGCGCGCGTCACGAGCAGCAGCGCCAGCGAGACGACCGTGAGGCAGATGATGCCGTTGGAGAAGGCGAGCCGGTGGCCGCGGCGCATCAGCTGCCGGGGCAGGAAGCGGTCCTCCGCGACGAAGCTGGCCAGGAAGGGGAAGCCGGTGAAGGGCGTGTTGGCGCCCGTGTAGAGGATGAGCGCCGTGGCGAGCTGGACGTACACCAGGCCCGCCGTGCCCGGCCAGCCGTCGCCGAAGACCAGGTGGGCCTCCTGGGCGATGACGGTGGGGTTGCCGTCCTCGTAGGGGATGGCGTGCGTGTAGTGGGCGAGCGTGGAGACGCCGAGCACCATGACGCCCAGGACGCAGCTCATGACGGTCAGGGTGCGGCGGGCGTTGACGCCCTGCGGGCGGCGGAACGCGGAGACGCTGTTGGAGATCGCCTCCAGGCCGGTCAGCGAGGAGCCGCCGTTGGCGAAGGCGCGCAGCACCATGAACAGTGAGACCCCGTACAGCCATCCCGTGCCCGGCGAGCCCAGGGGGACCGCCCCGGGTGCGTGCACGTCCGCGTGCGGCAGGCCGCCGTCCAGCGCCCGGGCGAGGCCGACGGCCAGTATCAGGCCGACCGCGAGCATGAAGAGGTACGCGGGGGCGGCGAAGGTCCGCCCCGCCTCCCGGACCCCGCGCAGGTTCCCGTACGCCAGCAGCAGCACGACGCCGGCGGTGATGGGCAGCTTGAGGTGGTCGATGCCGGTGTAGCCCTTGCCGGTGAGGTGGGCGAGGGAGATCAGCGCGTCGGTGCCGGCGGCGGTCTGCACGGCGACCGTGACGATGTAGTCGACGAGCAGGGCCACCGCCGCGATCTGCGCGACGCGCGGCCCGAAGTTCTCGCGGGCGACGACGTACGAGCCGCCGGCGCGCGTGTAGACGGAGACGACGTCGCGGTAGGAGAGCGTCAGGAGCAGCAGGACGAACAGGATCGCCCCGGTCACCGGCATCAGCAGGGTGAACGCGGCCACTCCGGCGACGGGTACGAGGATGCGCAGCATCTCCTCGCTGCCGTACGCGGTGGAGGAGATGCAGTCGGAGGCGAGGACGCCGAGCGCCATCGGGTTGGAGAGCTTCTCCCGGGCGAGCTGCTCGGTGACCAGCGGTGGGCCCAGGAGGCGCCGTTTGACGCGGTAGGCGAGCCGGTCGCGGACGACGGGCTCGGGGGCGGTGGCGGCATCGCTGGCGGGCATGACCATATGAGACCGGGTGCCCGGCCACGGGCCCGTCAGACGCCCCGGACGGGCCGCGGATGCAGCCCGTCCGGCGCTGGTGCCGGGGAGGTCAGCCGACGACCGTCCAGGTGTCGTTGCCGGCCAGCAGGGCGGCCAGGTCGCCCTTGCCCTTCTGCTCGATCGCGGCTTCGAGCTGGTCGGACATCTGCGCGTCGTACACCGGCCGGTCGACGCTGCGGAAGACGCCGATGGGCGTGCGGTGCAGCGTGTCGGGGTCCGCCAGGCGCGACAGCGCGAAGGCGGTGGTCGGGGACGCGGCGTGGGCGTCGTGGACCAGGACGTCGGCCTCGTTCTCCGCCGTGACCGTGACGACCTTCAGGTCGCCGGTGGCCCGGTCGCGGACGACGCCCTTCTCGCTCTGTGCGCCGAAGCGGACCGGCTGTCCGTGCTCCAGACGGATGACCGCCTCCTGGGCCTGCTGCTTGTCCTTGAGGGCGTCGAAGGCGCCGTCGTTGAAGATGTTGCAGTTCTGGTAGATCTCGACCAGCGCCGTCCCCGGGTGGGCGGCGGCCTGGCGCAGCACCTCGGTCAGGTGCTTGCGGTCGGAGTCGACCGTGCGGGCCACGAAGGACGCCTCGGCGCCGAGGGCCAGCGACACGGGGTTGAAGGGCGCGTCCAGGGAGCCCATCGGCGTCGACTTGGTGATCTTGCCGATCTCGGAGGTCGGGCTGTACTGGCCCTTGGTGAGGCCGTAGATCCGGTTGTTGAACAGAAGGATCTTGAGGTTGACGTTGCGGCGCAGCGCGTGGATGAGGTGGTTGCCGCCGATGGACAGCGCGTCGCCGTCACCGGTGACGACCCACACCGACAGGTCGCGGCGGGAGGAGGCGAGGCCGGTGGCGATGGCGGGGGCGCGGCCGTGGATGGAGTGCATCCCGTAGGTGTTCATGTAGTACGGGAAGCGGGAGGAGCAGCCGATGCCGGAGACGAAGACGATGTTCTCCTTCGCCAGGCCGAGTTCGGGCATGAAGCCCTGGACGGCGGCGAGGATGGCGTAGTCACCGCAGCCGGGGCACCAGCGCACTTCCTGGTCGGACTTGAAGTCCTTCATGGACTGCACGGCCTCGGCCTTGGGGACCAGGGAAAGCGCTTCGATCGTCGGCTCGGTCGTCGTCTCAGCCATGGATGGCCTCCTTCAGCACATCTGCGAGCTGCTCGGCCTTGAACGGCATTCCGCTCACCTGGGTGTGGGAGCGGATGTCGATCAGGTACTTCGCCCGCAGCAGGGTGGCGAGCTGGCCGAGGTTCATCTCCGGTACGACCACGGTGTCGTAACGCCGCAGGACCTCCCCGAGGTTGGCGGGGAAGGGGTTGAGGTGGCGCAGGTGGGCCTGGGCGACGTGGTCGCCGCCGGCCCTCACGCGCCGCACGGCGGCCGTGATGGGCCCGTAGGTGGAGCCCCAGCCGAGCACCAGGGTGCGGGCCTCGCCCGAGGGGTCGTCGACGTCCAGGGCGGGGACGGCGACGCCGTCGACCTTGGCCTGGCGGGTGCGGACCATGAAGTCGTGGTTGGCCGGGTCGTAGGAGATGTTGCCCGTGCCGTCCTGCTTCTCGATGCCGCCGATGCGGTGCTCCAGGCCGGGGGTGCCCGGCACGGCCCATGGGCGGGCCAGCGTCTGCGGGTCGCGCTTGTACGGCCAGAAGACCTCGGTGCCGTCGGCGAGCTCGTGGTTGGGCCCGGAGGCGAACTGCACGCGCAGGTCGGGCAGTTCGTCGGCCTCCGGGACGCGCCAGGGCTCGGAGCCGTTGGCGAGGTAGCCGTCGCTGAGCAGGAAGACCGGCGTGCGGTAGGTGAGTGCGATCCGGGCGGCGTCCAGGGCCGCGTCGAAGCAGTCCGCCGGGGTGCGCGGGGCGACGATCGGCACGGGGGCCTCGCCGTTGCGCCCGTACATCGCCTGCAGCAGGTCGGCCTGCTCGGTCTTGGTGGGCAGGCCGGTGGAGGGGCCGCCGCGCTGGATGTCGACGATCAGCAGGGGAAGTTCGAGGGAGACGGCGAGGCCGATGGTCTCCGACTTCAGGGCGACACCGGGCCCGGAGGTGGTCGTCACGGCCAGGGCGCCGCCGAAGGCCGCGCCGAGCGCGGCGCCGATCCCGGCGATCTCGTCCTCGGCCTGGAAGGTGCGCACGCCGAAGTTCTTGTGCTTCGACAGCTCGTGCAGGATGTCCGAGGCCGGGGTGATCGGGTACGAGCCGAGGTAGAGCGGCAGGTCGGCCTGGTGGGAGGCGGCGACCAGGCCGTACGACAGCGCGAGGTTGCCCGAGATGTTGCGGTAGGTGCCGGGCGGGAAGGCGGCGGTGGCGGGGGCGACCTCGTAGGAGACCGCGAAGTCCTCCGTCGTCTCGCCGAAGTTCCAGCCGGCGCGGAAGGCCGCCACGTTCGCCTCCGCGATCTGCGGCTTCTTCGCGAACTTCTTCCGCAGGAACGCCTCGGTGCCCTCCGTCGGCCGGTGGTACATCCACGACAGCAGGCCGAGCGCGAACATGTTCTTGCTGCGCTCCGCCTCCTTGCGGGAGAGGCCGAACTCCTTGAGCGCCTCGATCGTCAGCGTCGTCAGCGGCACCGGGTGGACGTTGTACGCGTCCAGGGAGCCGTCCTCCAGCGGGTTGCTGTCGTAACCGACCTTCGCCATGGGGCGCTTGGTGAACTCGTCGGTGTTGACGATGATCTCCGCGCCGTGCGGCACGTCGCCCAGGTTGGCCTTGAGGGCCGCCGGGTTCATGGCCACGAGCACGTTGGGCGCGTCGCCCGGCGTGAGGATGTCGTGGTCGGCGAAGTGCAGCTGGAAGGACGAGACGCCCGGGAGGGTACCCGCTGGTGCACGGATCTCGGCGGGGAAGTTGGGGAGAGTGGACAGGTCGTTGCCGAACGACGCTGTCTCGGAGGTAAAGCGGTCTCCCGTGAGTTGCATGCCGTCACCGGAGTCACCGGCGAACCGGATGATCACCCGGTCGAGCCGGCGCACTTCCTTGACGCCGACCGGGGTGTCGGCCCCGGGTGCGGTCTCACCGCGTCGATCCGCGGAATCGGCCTGTTCGGCCGGGCTGCTGACCTTGCTGGTCACTGCTTCGGACCTCCCTCATGGCGGCGCCGCGCACTCGGTGGCGCCGACCGGCGTTCCCACGGCCATCGTACGTGGGCAAGGTCGGCCTTCACGGGAGGGATCACTGGATATACGGCAGCGGGTGACGGGGATCTACCCCTGAATGTCATGGTTTGGCAGGCCCGTGGTCCGTACTTCGAAGGCAGCTTCCTGTCAGGGGCTGCTCATCCTTTGGACCTAGGGCCTGCCGCACGGCCAGGTGATGCCGTGTCAGGAACGCGGCCGTCCCGGCCCTACGAACGCAGGTAGGTCAGCACGGCCAGGACCCGCCGGTGGTCGCCCTCGCTCGGCGACAGCCCCAGCTTCAGGAAGATGTTGCTGACGTGCTTCTCCACCGCGCCGTCGCTCACGACCAGCTGCTTGGCGATGGCGGAGTTGGTCCGCCCCTCGGCCATCAGACCGAGGACCTCGCGTTCGCGCGGGGTGAGCCCGGCCAGCACGTCCTGCTTGCGGCTGCGGCCCAGCAGCTGGGCGACGACCTCCGGGTCCAGCGCGGTGCCGCCGCGGGCGACCCGCACCACCGCGTCCGCGAACTCGCGCACGTCGGCGACCCGGTCCTTGAGCAGGTAGCCCACGCCCCGGCTGCTGCCGGCCAGCAGCTCGGTGGCGTACTGCTCCTCCACGTACTGCGAGAGCACCAGCACCCCCAGCTGCGGGTGGTCCCGGCGCAGCTGGACGGCCGCCCGCACGCCCTCGTCGGTGTGGGTCGGGGGCATCCGCACGTCCGCGACCACGACGTCCGGCAGCGCGCCCTCCTCGGCGAGCTCCGTGATGGACTTGATCAGGGCGTCGGCGTCGCCGACGCCCGCCACGACGTCGTGCCCCCGGTCGGTCAGCAGCCGGGTGAGGCCCTCCCTCAGCAGGACCGAGTCCTCGGCGATGACCACCCGCACGCTGTCCTCCACCATCACGATCCACTGCCCCCAGAACACACCGGTACGGCCCGCGCACCGCGCACGGACCCGCCCCAGCATCGCAGTTCCGGCCCCGGAGCGGTGAGCTCCGGAGCCGGAAGGGGGGTGTGGTGGCAAGGGGCCGGGGCGGCCGCGCGCGGGGCGGGGGCCAGGAGGCGCGCGACGGGGAGGCGGGAGGTGCGGCCGGGGCCGGCCGCGGTGGGGCGGCTCCCGGCGGCCGCGCCGGGTCGGCCCCGGGTCAGCCGCGCCAGGGCAGCTCCGCCGTGACGGTCGTCGGGCCGCCGGCCGGGGAGTCGACGATCAGCAGGCCGTCGACCGCGTCCAGCCGCTCCGCGAGCCCGGCCAGCCCGCTGCCGCCGGCGGCCGACGCGCCGCCGCGGCCGTCGTCCCACACCTGGATCATCAGCCGGCCGCCCGAGCGCCACACGTCCACCCGGGCGGACCGGGCCCCGCTGTGCCTGCCGATGTTCCGCAGCAGCTCGGAGACGGTGAAGTAGGCGATGCCCTCGATCGCGGGCGCCGGGCGGGCCGGCAGGTCCACCTCGGCCGCCACCGGCACGCCGGAACGGGCGGCCAGTGCCGACAGCGCCGGGCCGAGGCCGCGGTCGGTGAGGATCGCGGGGTGGATGCCGCGGGCCAGGTCGCGCAGCTCCTTGAGCGCGAGCTTCACCTCGCCGTGCGCGTCGTCGACCATCCGCGCCGCGCCCTGCGGGTCCTGCAGCACCTTCTCCTTCGCCACGCCGAGGTCGACGGCGAGCGCGGACAGCCGGGCCTGGGCGCCGTCGTGCAGCTCCCGCTCGATGCGGCGCAGGTCGGCGGCGGCGGTGTCCACGACCACGCCGCGGTCCTCCTCCAGCTCCCGCACGCGCGCCGTCAGCCGCGACGGCCCGAGCAGCCCCGTCACCATCAGCCCGCTCACCTGCGCCAGGCCGCGCACGACCCACGGCGTGAGGAGGACCAGGACCAGGCCGACGGCGCCGGCGGCCCCGATCTCGAAGGGGTTGTCGAGGTAGACGGCCTTCCCGTCGGAGTCCCCGTAGAGCTGCATGCCCGGCTGGTCCGTGTACGTCGGGTAGATCCACTCGTACGCCGGGTAGAGGAACAGCAGCCAGCTCACGGCCGTCATCGTGAACGCCGCCGTGAAGGCGAAGACCGACCACGGCAGCTGGACCAGCGCGTAGATCACGTGGCGCCAGGACGCACCGTCCTTGAGGACCGCCATCATCCAGCTCAGCGCCCCGCCCTCCGCGCCCCGGCCGCCGCGCCGCGCCGGGCGCACGGGCCCCGGGCCGGCCACGTCGAGGCCCAGCAGCCCGCGGGCCCGGACCCGCTCGAAGGCGCCCAGCCCGCGCGCCATCAGGAGGGTGCCCGCCAGGACCGGCACGCCGAGGAACGTGATCAGCAGGCCGAAGCCGAGGGTGGTGAAGGTGAGGACGAGCGAGAAGAGGACGACGCCGACGGGCAGGCCCACCATCAGGTAGACGAACGCGCCCCAGGTCCGGGCCTCCAGCGGTGCGCGCAGCAGCGCGGGCACCCGGTGGCGCCCGGGCGCCCTCCCGGCCGTGCGGTGCGTTCCGTAGTCGATCGCCATGTCCTCGTCCTCGCCGTCCTTCGTCCGTGCGGTCGGTGTCCGTGCGGGCTCTGCGCCCTGCCCCTGTGCTGCTTCCAGGCTGCTCTGCGGGGCGGCCGCGGACCATGCGGCGGGTCGGTGTCCTGGGGGTGGGGTTGTCCCCACCCCCAGGGGTCGGGCCGGGGTCCGGGCGGGGTACGGGCCGTGGCGGCGGGAAGGTGTCCGGGTGCGGTCAGCCGGCCGTACGGTCCCGCCACGGCACCTCCGCCGTGACGACCGTGGGGCCGCCGGCGGGGGAGTCCACGACGAACAGCCCGTCCACCGAGCCCAGCCGCTCCGCGAGCCCGGCCAGCCCGCTGCCGCCGGCGGTCGAGGCGCCGCCCCTGCCGTCGTCACGGACCTGGATCAGCAGCCGGTCCCCACGCCGCCACAGCTCGACCTCGGCCGAACGGGCCCCGCTGTGCTTGCTGACGTTCTGCAGCAGCTCGGAGACGGTGAAGTAGGCGATGCCCTCGATCGCGGGCGCCGGGCGGGCCGGCAGGTCCACGGCCACCTTCACCGGCACCGTGCAGCGCCCCGCCACCGACGACAGGGCCGCGCCCAGGCCGCGGTCGGTGAGGATCGCCGGATGGATGCCGCGGGCCAGGTCGCGCAGCTCCTGCAGAGCGAGCTTCACCTCGCCGTGCGCCTCGTCGACCATCTTGGCGGCCGTCTCCGGGTCCTCCAGGAGCTTCTCCTTGGCCAGGCCCAGCCCCATGGCGAGGGCGACGAGCCGGGCCTGGGCGCCGTCGTGCAGATCGCGCTCGATGCGGCGCAGGTCGGCGGCGGCGGTGTCCACGACCACCCCGCGGTCCTGCTCCAGCTCGGCGATGCGCCGCTCCAGCTCGCTCGACGGCGACAGCAGGCCGCGCACCATCGCCCGGTCCACGTTCGTCAGCCCCCGCGCGAGGTGGCCCAGAACCGGCCAGCCCACGAACAGCGCCACCAGGACGACGCTGAACGTGAGAACGCCCCATGGCAATCGTATGAACGAGTACAGCGTGCTGCGCCACGCCACCGGGTCCTTCAGCACCGTCCACAGCCGGCTCCCGAAGCCGCTGTCGCCGCCCCGGCGCATGGTCCGCGGCAGCCGGCTCGGCTCGTCGACCCGCAGCCCCAGCAGCGCCCGCGCCCGGCGGCGCTCCAGCGCGCCCAGGACGCGCGCGCCCATCAGGCCGGCCGCCAGCAGCGGCAGCCCCACCACCGTGATCGACAGCGCCGCCCCCGCGTACAGCCAGAGGGAGACATAGAGGAAACCGATGATCCCCTCGGGCAGGTTGAGCAGGAGGTGCGCGACCTCCTTCCACGTCCCGCGGCCGAAGGCGAAGCGGACGGGAGGCAGCCGGTCGTCGTTCTCGGGGCCGGCTTCGGTGGAGATTCCGCTGGTCGCGGTCTGGGCGGTCATGGGCCAAGCCTGCCCGGCCCGGACCGGCCGCCGCCATGGGGACGATAGGTGCGCACGTGTAGGGATAACCCCACCTCCGGCATGGCAGCGCTGCTCACCCTCGGCCCGGCAGGGCCTAGACTCGCGTGCGTACAGATCGTCGAACAAACAGGACAGGGAGCGAGGGGCGGACGTGCCGGAGGCGACCGTGCGCACCAGGAGCGCCGATGTCCAGCTCGCGGCGGACCACTTCCACAGCTATGCGGTGGTCGGACTGCTCGCCGTCGTCGGCGTGCTCTTCGTCGCCGTGGCCTTCGGGGCCGCACGGCTGCTGCGACCGGTGGTGCCGACGCCCGAGAAGCTGCTCACGTACGAGTGCGGCGTCGACCCCGTCGGCGAGGGCTGGGCGCACACCCAGGTGCGGTACTACGTCTACGCCTTCCTCTACGTGATCTTCGCAGTGGACTCGATCTTCCTGTTCCCCTGGGCGACGGTGTTCGCCGCGCCGGGCTTCGGCGGAGCGACGCTGGTGGAGATGTTCGTCTTCCTCGGCTTCCTCGCCGTGGGCCTGTTGTACGCATGGAAGAAGGGCGTCCTGGAGTGGACGTGACACCCGCCGTGGACCTCCCCGAGCCCCGCCGTCTGGGGCCGCTGGCCCGCCTGGCCCCCGAGCCCATGAAGGTGGTCCTGAACTGGGGCCGCCGCTACAGCCTGTGGGTCTTCAACTTCGGGCTCGCCTGCTGCGCGATCGAGTTCATCGCCGCGTCGATGGCGCGCCACGACTTCATCCGGCTCGGCGTCATCCCCTTCGCACCGGGCCCGCGCCAGGCCGACCTCATGATCGTCTCCGGCACGGTGACGGACAAGATGGCCCCGGCCGTGAAGCGGCTCTACGAGCAGATGCCCGAGCCGAAGTACGTGATCTCTTTCGGTGCCTGCTCGAACTGCGGCGGCCCCTACTGGGACTCGTACTCCGTCACCAAGGGCGTCGACCAGATCATCCCGGTGGACGTGTACGTACCGGGCTGCCCGCCGCGCCCCGAGGCGCTGCTGCAGGGCATCATCAAGCTGCAGGAGAAGATCGCGCGGGAGTCGCTGGGCGAGCGCTACGGCTCCGCCGGCGGCGGCCGGGCCTCCGCCGCGGAGCTCCGCAGCGGCCTGGTGAGCCCCCCGCCGGCCCCGGGCGCGGCGCCGGACTCCGGGGAGACGGAGCGATGAGCGAGCCGACGGAGCCGACGCAGCCGGCGGAGCCGGTGGAGCCTGCTGAGGCCGTGGTGGCCTGGCTGCCGGGCACGGCCACGGACCTGTTCGGCGAGGGCGCCACCGCCGAGGAGGCGTACGGGCTGCTCACCGTCGACGTCCCGGCCGAGCGGTGGATCGCCGCGCTCGAAACGGCGCGGGACCGGCTGGGCTGCACCTTCTTCGACTGGCTGAGCGCCGTCGACGAGCCCGGTACGGGCTTCCGCGTGTGCGCCCACGTCGCGGCGCTGCCGGGCGGCGAAGGCGCCGCGGCCACCCGCCGCCTGCTGCTGCGCACCACCGTGCCGCACGAGGCTCCCGCGCTGGCCACGGCTGTCGGCGTGTACGCCGGTGCGGCATGGCACGAACGCGAGACGCACGAGATGTTCGGCATCGACTTCCCCGGCCACCCGCACCTGGTGCCGCTGCTGCTGCCCGAGGGCTTCGAGGGCCACCCGCTGCGCAAGGACTTCGTCCTGGCGGCGCGCGTGGTCAAGGCGTGGCCGGGGGCGAAGGAGCCCGGCGAGTCGGCGGAGGGCGGCCCCAAGCGCCGCCAGATGCTCCCGCCGGGAGTCCCGGACCCGAACGAATGGGGCCCCCTCAAGGGCCAGCTCCCCCCGGCCCCGACCCGCCCGGCCCGCACCCCCCGCCGCACCACGGAAGGCACCCCGGGGGCGGCACCACGCCGCACCCGCACCACGACCGAGGGCTCGGCAAGCCAGCCCGAGGCGGCACCGCGCCGCACCCGCACCGCGGCGGACGGCTCGGCGAGCCAGGCCGGGGCGGAGGCAGTGCCGCGCCGCACGCGCAGCGCGGCGGACGGCTCCGCGAGCCAGGCAGAGGCCGCCGCTCCGGCACCGCGCCGCACGCGCAGTGCCGCGGACGGCTCGGCGA
>NZ_JAIXMK010000120.1:0-33970 GCF_020328095.1 Streptomyces sichuanensis | reverse complement strand
CTCCCGCCGCTCCGGCACCGGCGAAGCCGGCCGCGAAGCCCGCCGCTGCCGCACCGGCCGCCAAGCCGGCCGCGAAGCCCGCCGCCAAGGCCCCGGCCGAGCCGGCCGCCGGCCCGGAGTTCGTCACCCTGCGCGGTCCGTCCGCCGCGGTCGCCAAGAACATGAACGCCTCCCTGGAGCTGCCGACGGCCACGTCCGTCCGCGCGGTCCCGGTGAAGCTGCTGTTCGACCAGCGCATCGTGATCAACAACCACCTGCAGCGCGCCCGCGGTGGCAAGGTCTCCTTCACGCACCTCATCGGCTACGCCATGGTGCAGGCGCTGAAGCTGATGCCGTCCATGAACCACTCCTTCATGGAGAAGGACGGCAAGCCGACCCTCGTCAAGCCCGAGCACGTCAACCTCGGCCTGGCGATCGACCTGGTCAAGCCGAACGGCGACCGCCAGCTCGTGGTCGCGGCCATCAAGAAGGCCGAGACGCTCAACTTCTTCGAGTTCTGGCAGGCGTACGAGGACATCGTCCGCCGCGCCCGCGTCGGCAAGCTGACGATGGACGACTTCACCGGGGTCACCGCGTCGCTGACCAACCCCGGCGGCATCGGCACCGTGCACTCCGTGCCGCGCCTGATGCCCGGCCAGGGCCTCATCATCGGCGTGGGTGCCATGGACTACCCCGCCGAGTTCCAGGGCACCTCGCAGGACGCCCTGAACAAGATGGGCATCTCGAAGGTCATGACCCTGACCTCGACGTACGACCACCGGGTGATCCAGGGTGCCGCCTCCGGCGAGTTCCTGCGGATCATGCACCAGCTGCTGCTGGGCGAGAACGGCTTCTACGACGAGATCTTCGAGGCGCTGCGCATCCCCTACGAGCCGGTCCGCTGGCTCAAGGACATCGACGCCTCGCACGACGACGACGTCACCAAGGCCGCCCGCGTCTTCGAGCTGATCCACTCCTACCGGGTCCGCGGCCACGTCATGGCCGACACCGACCCGCTGGAGTACCGCCAGCGCAAGCACCCCGACCTCGACATCACCGAGCACGGCCTCACCCTGTGGGACCTGGAGCGCGAGTTCGCGGTCGGCGGCTTCGCCGGCAAGTCGATGATGAAGCTGCGCGACATCCTGGGCGTGCTGCGCGACTCGTACTGCCGCACCACCGGCATCGAGTTCATGCACATCCAGGACCCCAAGCAGCGTCGCTGGATCCAGGACCGCGTCGAGCGCCCGCACTCCAAGCCGGAGCGCGAGGAGCAGCTGCGCATCCTGCGCCGCCTGAACGCCGCCGAGGCGTTCGAGACGTTCCTGCAGACGAAGTACGTCGGCCAGAAGCGGTTCTCCCTGGAGGGCGGCGAGTCCGTCATCCCGCTGCTGGACGCCGTGCTGGACGCGGCCGCCGAGGCCCGCCTGGACGAGGCCGTCATCGGCATGGCCCACCGCGGCCGCCTCAACGTCCTCGCCAACATCGTCGGCAAGTCCTACGCGCAGATCTTCCGCGAGTTCGAGGGCAACCTCGACCCGAAGTCGATGCACGGCTCCGGCGACGTGAAGTACCACCTGGGTGCCGAGGGCGTCTTCACCGGCCTGGACGGCGAGCAGATCAACGTCTCGCTGGCCGCCAACCCCTCCCACCTGGAGACGGTCGACCCGGTCGTCGAGGGCATCGCCCGCGCCAAGCAGGACATCATCGGCAAGGCCGGCACGGACTTCACCGTCCTGCCGATCCAGCTGCACGGCGACGCGGCCTTCGCGGGCCAGGGCGTCGTGGCCGAGACCCTGAACATGTCGCAGCTGCGCGGCTACCGCACCGGCGGCACCGTGCACATCGTCATCAACAACCAGGTCGGCTTCACCGCGCCGCCGGAGTCCTCGCGCTCGTCGATGTACTGCACCGACGTCGCCCGGATGATCGAGGCGCCGATCTTCCATGTGAACGGTGACGACCCGGAGGCCGTGGTCCGCGTCGCGCGGCTCGCCTTCGAGTTCCGCCAGGCGTTCAACAAGGACGTCGTCATCGACCTGATCTGCTACCGCCGCCGCGGCCACAACGAGTCCGACAACCCGGGCTTCACCCAGCCGCTGATGTACGACCTGATCGACAAGAAGCGCTCGGTGCGCAAGCTCTACACCGAGTCCCTCATCGGTCGCGGCGACATCACGCTGGAAGAGGCCGAGCAGGCGCTGCAGGACTACCAGGGCCAGCTGGAGAAGGTCTTCATGGAGGTCCGGGAGGCCGACACGGCCCCCGCCGCCGCCGTGGTCCCGGCCCCGCAGGCCGACTTCCCCGTGCACGTGGACACCGCGATCTCCCAGGAGGTCATCAAGCGGATCGCCGAGTCGCAGGTCAACCTGCCCGAGGGCGTCACCGTCCACCCGCGCCTGCTGCCGCAGCTGCAGCGCCGCGCCTCCAGCGTCGAGGACGGCACCATCGACTGGGGCATGGGCGAGACCCTCGCCTTCGGCTCCCTGCTGATGGAGGGCACCCCGGTCCGGCTCGCCGGCCAGGACTCCCGCCGCGGCACCTTCGGCCAGCGCCACGCGGTGCTCGTCGACCGGGAGACCGGCGAGGACTTCACCCCGCTGCTCTACCTCTCCGAGGACCAGGCCCGCTACAACGTCTACGACTCGCTGCTCAGCGAGTACGCGGCGATGGGCTTCGAGTACGGCTACTCCCTGGCCCGCCCGGACGCGCTGGTCATGTGGGAGGCGCAGTTCGGTGACTTCGTCAACGGCGCCCAGAGCATCGTCGACGAGTTCATCTCCTCCTCCGAGCAGAAGTGGAACCAGACCTCTGGTGTCACCCTGCTGCTGCCGCACGGCTACGAGGGCCAGGGCCCGGACCACTCCTCGGCCCGTGTCGAGCGCTTCCTCCAGCTCTGCGCGCAGAACAACATGACGGTCGCCATGCCGACGCTGCCGTCGAACTACTTCCACCTGCTGCGCTGGCAGGTCCACAACCCGCACCACAAGCCGCTCATCGTCTTCACCCCGAAGTCGATGCTGCGTCTGAAGGCCGCGGCGTCGAAGGCGGAGGAGTTCACCACCGGCGGCTTCCGCCCGGTGATCGGCGACGACACCGTGCGTCCCGAGGACGTCCGCAAGGTCGTCTTCTGCGCCGGCAAGGTCTACTACGACCTCATCGCCGAGCGGGACAAGCGCGGCGTGACCGACACCGCCTTCATCCGCCTTGAGCGCCTGTACCCGCTGCCGGGTGCCGAGCTCCAGGCCGAGATCGCCAAGTTCGCGGGCGCCGAGAAGTACATCTGGGCGCAGGAGGAGCCGGCGAACCAGGGTGCGTGGCCGTTCATCGCGCTGAACCTGATCGACCACCTGGACCTGGCCGTGGGTGCCGACGTCCCGGCCCGGGAGCGACTGCGCCGGATCTCCCGGCCGCACTCCTCCTCCCCGGCGGTCGGTTCGGCCAAGCGCCACCAGGCGGAGCAGCAGGCACTGGTCGCCGAGGTCTTCGAAGCCTGACCTCGCGCCGGAGCGCACGGACGACGGGCCGGGCCCCCACCGCACCAGCGGTGGGGGCCCGCCCCGTTGACTTTGGCCACGTTCGGGGCGCGGGGACGCCCGGCGCCGGGCATGCGGGGGAGGGCCGTGGCCGCACACGGCCCCGTCCCGTAGGGCAGAGGCCGAACGGCCCGTCGGGGTTGCCTCCCGCCGGGGCCCGTCGCAGGTCGGCCGAAAGGCGACCCCCGAAACGCGCAAACCATTGATCGGCCCCCACCACGCCTGTTGCATATGCGCCGACCACAGATGTTCCGGCGTTCCGGCAGGTACGGAGGGGGAATCCTTGCGTAAGCCCAGAGCACGTTCAGGAAGATCGACCGCGAAGAGCGGGATAGCAGGGGCGGCGGCGCTGCTGGGCGCGGCCGCCCTCGTCGTGTCCGCGGTGCCCGCGCAGGCCACCGCGGCGCAGAAGGCCGACGGCCCCGCCGAGGTGATTCCGGGGAAGGGAACCTCCACCCCCTCCCTCGTGGACGGCATCCGGGAGGGCGTGAAGGCCGCCGGCAGCCCCGCCGACGCGGCGCGGGGCCACCTCGCGGACAAGAAGGGCCGCTACCGCATCGCCGACCCGGGCCGCGACCTCGCGCCCGTGCAGACCGTCACCAGCGGGCGGTCGGAGACGGTGCGGCTGCAGCAGAAGCACCGTGGCCTCGACGTCCTGGGCGGCCAGTACGTGGTGCGGATGGAGAAGAAGGACGGCAAACGGGTCGTCACCGGCACCTCCGGCGCATACTTCACCGCCCTGAAGACCGACACGAAGGCCGAGGTCGGCGAGGAGCGGGCGGTCCAGCGGGCCGTCGCGGCGACGCTCGCCCGGCTCGGCGGCAAGAAGCTCGGCAAGGGCGACGTCCCCGCCGCCCGGGGCGGCAAGAGCAAGGCGGCCGCGTCGCTGAGCGGCACGGCCCGCGGCCTGGTCGTCCTGCCGAGGGGCGCGGGCGTGCTCACGCACCACGTCACGGTGCGCGGCGCGGACCCCGCGACGGGCCGGCCCGTGCTGCAGGAGGTCTACATCGACGCCAAGGCCGGCTACCCGGTCCTGCAGTACAGCGGGATCAAGACCTTCGGCGCCGACCGGCAGGCGGCCCCGGCCGGGAAGCCGGCCGGGGAGTCCGGCGACGGCAAGGCCCCGGCGGCCGGCGACCGGCACCCCGGGATCGCCGGGTCCGGCGTCAAGTACGACGGCACCACCGTCGAGCTGGGCCTGTACTTCGACACCGCGCGCGGCGAGTACGTCATGCGGGACAGCTCGCGGATGTGGGACTCCAGCAAGAACGTGATCTCCACCTGGGACGCGCGAGGCAAGGACGTCATGGAGGCGTCCGGCCGCTGGCCCGAGGGGATCAAGGAATTCGGTTCCAAGGGGCCGCAGTTCGACAAGGAGGCCACCGAGGCGGGCGCGGTCGACGCGCACTGGGCCGCGGGCAAGGTCTACGACTACTACAAGAAGGTGCACGGCCGCGACAGCCTCGACGGGCGCGGCACGGCCGTCGACTCCCTGGTCGGCGTGACGTACCTGGGCATGCCGTACGTCAACGCCAACTGGGACGGCACCAAGATGGTGTACGGCTCGGGCGACGAGGAGTACAAGACGCTCTCGGCCGACCTGGACGTCGTCGGCCACGAGATGACGCACGGCGTCGTGGAGAACAGCGCGAACCTCGTCTACGCCGGCCAGTCCGGCGCCCTCAACGAGGCCGTCGCCGACTACTTCGGCAACGCCATCGCCGTGGACGCGGCCGGCATCTCCATGGACGACCCGGACGCCGGCCTGCTCGGCGGCGACCTGTGCCGCACCAAGTCGCGGCGCGCCTGCGCGCTGCGCGACCTCAACGACGGCGCGACGACGTCCAAGAACTTCCTGGGCGTCTCCTTCGGCAGCGACAACGGCGGCGTGCACCTGAACTCCACGATCTTCTCGGGCGCCCTGTGGGACATCCGCGAGGACCTCGGCCGCACCCTCGCCGACAAGATCGCCTACAAGGCGCTGACGGAGTACATGACCCCGCTCGACGGCTTCACCGAGGGCCGCAACGCGGTCGTCGCCGCCGCCAAGGCCCTCAAGGTCTCCGCCAAGGACCTGAACACCGTCACGCGGTCCTTCAACGCCCACGGCATCGTGCCCAACTGGGAGCAGGCCCTCGGCGTCGACACCGACCTGCTCATGGGCAGGCTGAACACCGCCTCGACGGGCGTGGGCGCGGGCGGCGGCTGGTGGACCGCCTCCAGGTCCAACGACGACGGCACCGAGGCGTACTCGGTCTACGCCGGCCGCACGGACGGCAAGGGCAGTCCCCGGCTCATGAGCCCCAACGACGGGCGCTACCACGTCGAGCCCGCCACCGACGGCAAAACCGTGGTGTGGCTGGCCTACGGGCCCTCGGGCACGGACGTCCTGTCGCGGCCGCTGGCCGGCGGCCCGGTGAAGAAGCTGTACGGCACCCCGGACGACATCCGCGGCCTGGGCGTCGAGGGCACGGTCGTGGTCTTCGAGGTGATGGACTCGCTCGGCGGACGCCACGCGGCCTACCTGCGGGCGGGCGACAAGCAGCCGTCCTGGGTGGACGAGCGCCGCGAGGACACCGCCACGGCCCGTCCGTCCCTGCACGGGGGCCGGATCGCCTACGCCAAGAGCTACCCCGAGGGCGACACGTACCGGACGGGCGTGGAGGTCCTGGACCTGGGGAGCGGCCGGAAGACGCTGATGAACCAGCTCGGTGCCCCCGAGGGCATCGGCGCGACGGCCATCACCGGCAAGCACGTCTACTGGCTCGCCGACGAGGTCGTCGACGACGGCCAGGTGGCGGTGCGGCGCGCCGGCCTCGACGGCACCGGCACGACGGACATCAGCAAGGAGAAGGGCGAGGGCGCGCTGTTCGCCTCCGGTCTGACGGCCTCCGACGAGGCGGTGACCGTCACCGCGCAGCTGCCGGACCCCGCCTACCACAACGAGACGATGGCCAAGCTGTGGCAGTTCGGCACGGACGCGGCCCCCGCCCGGGTCCGGGTCTCCTGCAACCGCGGCGAGCAGGACTCCGCTGCGGCGGCGGGCGGGAGGCAGGTGGTGTGGATCGACGGCACCACCGGCTCCACCGACCTGGTGACCCGCACCCGCCCCGCGGGCCGGTGCGGCTGACGACGCCCCTTCAGCAGGAGGGCCCCCGGCGCCGACGTGCCGGGGGCCCTTCGCCGTCGGGTGCCGGTCAGCCGTAGGCGAGGGCCTTCAGCCGGCTGAGCGAGCCGTTGAAGCGGTTGTGGTCGCCCACCGTCGGGCCGGTGTCGGTGTACTGCCAGAAGGTGTAGAAGTCCCAGCCCTTCGGGAGCTCACCGGAGGAGGAGCCGTAGCGCGGCACCCACAGCGGGTTGTACCTGGCGAAGCCGCCGTAGTTGCCGGTGCACTTCTTCCACCAGGTGGCCGAGGTGTAGATGACCGCGTCGCGCCCGGTGTGGCCCCGGTAGGTGTCCAGGAAGTCGGCGATCCAGTCGATCATCCGCTCCGTGCCCAGGCCGTAGCAGGTGGAGCCGTAGGGGTTGTACTCCATGTCGAGCACGCCCGGCAGCGTCCAGCCGTCGTCCGTCCAGCCGCCGCCGTGGTCGACGAAGTAGTCGGCCTGGGTGGCCCCGCTGGAGTTGGACGGCAGCGCGAAGTGGTACGCGCCCCGGATCATGCCCGCGTCGTACGGGCCGTTGTACTGCTGCGCGAAGTAGGGGTTGGTGTAGCTGGTCCCCTCGGTGGCCTTGGTGTAGGCGAATCTGGCGCCGCTGTTCCACAGCTTCGACCAGGAGACGTTGCCGTTGTGGCTGCTGACGTCGACGCCTTCGACGGAGGCGCCCAGCTTGGGGCCGGCCGGGGAGAGGTCGGGCAGTGCGGGACCGGAGGACGGGAAGCCGGGCAGGGAGGTGCCCTTGGCGGCCAGGCCGCGTTCGGCCTCGTGGGCGCGGACGGTGGAGCCCATCCAGTCGCGCTCGGGGTGGCTGGGACGTCTGTTGTTGCCGGGTTCGGCGCCGGCCGTTCCGGCGAGCGCGAGGATCAGGGCGAGTGCGGTGAGCAGGGAGAGGAAGGTGGCCGCCGTCGTGGGGGGATGCGGGCGACCCGGGCCGAAGTGCTGCTCGGGCATGACGTGCCTCCGAGGCCATGGTGGGGGGAGCGTGCGGGAGGTTCGGTGGTCACCGCATTGGTATGACCATGTCATTTATCAAGTTATGGGGGGAGACGCGGCCCGCGATAGGGACCCGGGGTGCTGCCGTTGGTCTAATCCTGCGAAATACTGACGGAGCTGCGGCTACCCGCCGCAACCCGCGGAATCTTTCAGCGGCTGAAAGAGCAGGAGAGGGCCCGACGTGCACGAGACCAGTAACCCGCCTCGCGAGGAGGGCGGTCCGCGCGCAGGCGACGGCGGCTGCGTGGACGCCGCCTTCCTCGCCCTGGAGCGCGAGCTGGCCGTCTTCCTGCGCCGCGCCCGGGCCTCCTCGGGCGAACTGGCCCGCGAGGTCCACCCCGACCTGGAGCCGGCCGCCTACGGACTGCTCGTCAGGCTGGAGGAGGCCGGCCAGCAGCGGGCCACCGACCTGGCCGCCTACTTCGGCGTCGGCAAGGCGACCATGAGCCGCCAGCTGCGCGCCCTCTGTGAACTCGGCCTGGTCAGCCGCGACCCCGACCCCGCCGACGGCCGGGCCTCGCTCATCCAGATCACCGAGGAGGGCCGCGTCCGCTTCACCCGGGTGCGCGACGCCCGCCGCGCGCAGTACATGAGCAAGCTCGCCGGCTGGGACCGCACCGAGGTCGCCGAACTGGCCCGCCTGCTCCACCAGCTCAACGAGCGCGCGGAGTCCTGATCCGGGCCGCCGCCGCCCGTGGGGTCTACAGCTCGGCATAGACGGCCGCCGCGTCGTCGTGCGGTTTGCCGCGCCGGAAGGCCAGCCCGTACGGGTCCGCCCGCTCCGCCTGCCGCACCCGGTCGATCAGGGCCTGCGGCCCCTCCTTCGCCAGGAGCGCGAAGCACTGCGCCCATCCGCCCTCCCCGAACACCTCGACCCAGCGGGACGCGCCGTCGCTGAGCGCGGCCAGCGCGCGCACCCGTGCGCGCGCCGTGCGGCCCGTGACCGCGCGCCCGGCCACGGCCGGGTCGGCGGCGGCCGTGAAGAAGCCCCCCTCGGCGTTGCGCTGGGCGTCCGTCACCGGGCCCCGCGCCGCCAGGCGGGCGATCCGTTCGTCCAGTACGGCCGACACCGTGCCGTCCGCGGCCTCGATCAGCAGGGCGGAGTCCGACAGCACCAGGTGCTCCACCACCGACGCGCCCCAGCGCGCCACCACCACCGTCGCCTGCGGGGTGAGACGGTGCGTCAGATCGCAGGTGCCCCGGTGAGCGTCGGCCGTCCGGGCGATCGCGGCGGCCAGGCACTGCTGCAGCGTCAGATCGCGCTCCGTGGACGCCAGTTCGAGCAGGGCCCCGCCGAGCCGCGCCGTGAACCACGGCACCCCGTGCGCACAGCCGGTCCCCCCGTCCACCGGCGGGGTCACGCCGTCCAG
The DNA here is from genome assembly GCF_020328095.1 of Streptomyces sichuanensis. Lineage (NCBI taxonomy): Bacteria > Bacillati > Actinomycetota > Actinomycetes > Kitasatosporales > Streptomycetaceae > Streptomyces > Streptomyces sichuanensis. Next base: position 24,931 of record NZ_JAIXMK010000120.1, on the reverse strand, counting down.
CAGGACCAGGACACCGCCCTCCCCCGAGGCGGGCAGGGCGACGGATGCGAAGTCCTCGTTCGGGCGCCCCGGATCCCCGGGCTGAGCGGCCAGTTCGATACGCATGCGGCCAGTGTGCCGGATGCCCGAATTTCCGCGGCGGTTGACGCGCATCCTTCCGGCATGCCGGGCGGTTTACCTGATGGAGCACTTGCCGGGGGAATGCGGTGGGTGCCACCAGCCAGGGGCCACCAGGGTGGGGCACGGACGACAGCAGATTGCGAGCACCGGTGCGGAAGAAGCAGCTTCGCGGCGGCCAGCGCGACCAGCAGAGCACGGCGGTGCCGGAGCGCACCGCCCGCGTGCGCAACCGCCTCATCGCCTCCGTCGCCGTCGCCTCCCTCGCGGCCCTCGGCGCGAGCGCCTTCGGCATCGCCGACGCCATACGCGACCTGGGCGACTCCCGGCGCCTGGCCGCCCTCGCCCGGACCGGCAGCGCCTCCGTCGCCCTCGCCCACTCCCTCGCCGACGAACGCGACGCCATGACCGAGTACGTGGCCGGCGGCCGCGGCGGCGCGCCCTCCTTCGCCGGCGGCGTATCCGAGGACCAGCGCTCCCGCGTCGACCGGCAGATCCAGGAGTTCCGCGCGGCGGCCCCCGCCCCGCTGCGCCGCCGCCTCGACGCCCTGCCCGAGGTCCGCCGCCGCGCCCTGGCCGGGCCCGGCGACGCCCTCGCCGCCTTCGGCGCGTACACCACCACCGTCCAGGCCCTGCACGCCACCGCCGCCGGCCTCACCCACCGGCTGCCCTCCCGCGCCCAGTCCGGCGAGGCGGTCGCCCTGCCCGCCCTCGGCCGCGCCGTCGAGGCGGCGTCCGCCACCCGCGGCCTGCTCCTGGCCGCACTGGCCGCCCGCGGCACCCAGCCACAGCTCGCCCTGACGGCCCAGCAGACGGACGTGCGGGAGCGGGCCGCGCTCGCCGACTTCCGCCAGCTCGCCCCCGCCGGCCTGCGCGAGGAGTACGCCCGCACCGTCAGCGGCCCGCAGGTCACCGCGGCCGAGGCCCGGCTGGCCCGGCTCGCCGCCCGGCCGCAGCCCACGGCCGCCGAGACCGAGCGGCCCGGTCCCGTCCGCGCCGAGCTGACCGCCCGCATCGACCAGCTGCGCGGCCTCGAATCCGGGCTCGCCACCGAGGAGATGGCCCGCCTGGCGGGCCTGCGCGCCCACGACGTCACCGCCCTGGAGGTCCGCGCCGCGCTCGCCGCCCTGGCCTTCCTCCTCGTGCTCGGCACCGGCGTGCAGACCGCCCGCTCCATGACCCGGCCGCTCGCCGCCCTGCGGCTGGGCGCCCGCCGCGTGTGCGCCGACCCGCTGGCCAAGGAGCCGGTCTCCTTCCACGGCCGGGACGACGAATTCGCCGAGGTCGCCCGCTCCGTCAACGTGCTGCACGGCACCGTCGTCCGGCTGCGCGAGCGCATCTCCCTGCTGGAGGGCGAGCGCAACCGCCTCGACGTGGCCCGGCAGGACCTCGCCGACGAGCGCGACGCGCTGCGCGGCAGGTTCCAGGAGCTCACCGAGCACATGGCCGGCCTCTCCGGGCGGGTGCACGCCACCTACGTCAGCCTCTCGCGGCGCACGCTCGGCCTCGTCGAGCAGCAGCTGACCGTCATCGAGTCCATGGAGGCCCACGAGGCGGACCCCGACCGCCTCGCCGTGCTCTTCAAGCTCGACCACCTCGCCACCCGCATGCGGCGCCACAACGAGAACCTCCTCGCCCTCGCCGGATCCGAGGGCGGCGGCGGCCACGCCGGCCCCGTCCCCCTGCTGGACGTCCTGCGGGCCGCCGTCAGCGAGATCGAGCGTTACGAACGGGTGCGCATCCACTCCCTGCCCGCACGGGCGCAACTCCTGGGCCCCGCCGCCGACGGCGTCAGCCACCTGGTCGCCGAGCTGCTGGAGAACGCCACGGCCTTCTCCCCGCCGGACGTCCAGGTCCAGGTCTCCGGCTGGCTGCTGGAGAACGGCGAGGTCATGCTCTCCATCCAGGACGAGGGCATCGGCATGGCCCCCGAGCGCCTGGACGAGCTCAACGCCCTGCTCGCCGAGGCCGACCCCGACCCCCAGCGCACCAGGAGCGGAGAGCGGGGCGAGCCCGTGATGGGCCTCGGCCTGTACGTGGTGGCGCGCATCGCCGCACGGCACGGCGTACGGGTCCAGCTGCGCGAGCAGCGGCCGGGCGGCATCACCGCCGTCGTGGTGCTGCCCGGGCACCTGCTGCCCGCCGAGCCCCCGGCCGTCAGCGACCCCGCCACCGCCCCCCCGGTCCCGGGCGCGGCACGCACCGCACCCCAGGGCGACCTGCCCGGAGCGGTCGCCGAGGTCAACTCCCACCACCTGCCCGGTCGTTCCCCGCACGTCGCGGCGCCGGTGCCCGGGCCGCGGCGGCACGCCCCCTGGGTGGGCATGGACGACCGGACCATCGAGCTGACGACGGTGCGCCGGCCCGCCCCGGACCAGGGCCTGCCCCCCTCGCCCGCCGGCCGCCACGGCCGCCAGGCCCCGCCGCCGCCCCGCACCCCGCGCGCCGAACCCCTGCGCCCGGAGGTGCTGCGGCCGGAGCCGCGGCCCCGGGCCGGCCGGGCCGCCGAGCCCGCCCCCGGCGCGGGCCTGCCCCGGCGGACCCCGCGGGTCGTGGCGCAGAAGCCGGTGCCGCTGAGCGTGCGCCAGGGAGTGGACGCCGAGGCACTGCGCCGCAAGCTCGCCGGCTTCCAGCAGGGGGCCCGGGAGGGACGCCGCGACGCCGAGGCGGAGGTGACGGGGCTTGATCGTGGTACGGAACGGAACCGAGCAGGGGCGCCGGACGAGGGCGGCACTGTCGAGGAGGCACGCGGTTGACTGCATTTTCCCAGGGGGCGACGCCGGTGACCCACGTCGGCCCCACCGGTGTCACGGCCTTCGGGGTGAGCGAGGAGGCCCGCAACCTGCACTGGTTGCTGACCGATCTGGTCGAGGAGGTGCCGGGCGTGCTGTCCGTCGCCGTCGTCTCCTCCGACGGGCTGCTGCTCCTGTCGTCGTCCCCCGAACACTCCCGGCCACCCGGGGTCCCGGGCCTGCCCTCCGCCGACGGGCCGGGGGCGGAGGGCCCGCGCGGCTCCACCGCCGACCTCGCCACGATCGTCGCCGGGCTGGGCAGCCTGACCACCGGCGCGGCCACGCTCATGGACGGCGGCGCCGTCAAGCAGACGATGGTCGCGATGGACGGCGGCGGCCTGTTCGTCATGACCATCAGCGACGGCTCCCTGCTGGGCGTCCACACCGCGCCCGACTGCGACATGAGCGTCGTCGCCTACCACATGGCACTGTTCGTGGGCCGGGCCGGACACGTCCTGACCCCCGAACTCCGCCGCGAGCTCCGTCAGTCGGTGGAGGCCGTCGGATGAGTGCCGCCGCCCGGGAGCTGTGCGCTCCCGCCGGCCCCGCGCCGGCCCTGCGGACCGCGCGCGTACGCCCGTACTCGGTCACCGGCGGGCGCACCCGCCTCGGGCACCTGCTGCTCGTGGAGACCTTCGTGGCGGCGGCCCCCGCCGGCGAGTGCGGCCCGCCGCCCGATCCGGCACCCGCCGGCGGGATGGCCTCCCGGCTGCTGCCCGAGGTCCGCGCCATCGTCGGGCTCTGCCGCCGGCTGCGGTCGGTCGCGGAGGTCGCCGCCCTGCTGAAGATGCCCCTGGGCGTCGTGCGGGTGCTCCTCGGCGACCTCGCGGACCAGGGAAGGATCCGCGTCTACGGCAGCGGGCACGCCGGCGGGCGGCCCGACCGTGCGCTGCTCGAAAGGGTGCTGAGTGGACTTCGCAGACTCTGACGCGACGGGGGACCGGGATCCCTCGGCCGGCCGGGCGCCGTGCTGGCAGACGGACCTGACCCGGGCCCCCGCCGCCACGAAGATCGTCATCGCCGGGGGCTTCGGCGTCGGCAAGACCACCTTCGTCGGCTCGGTCTCCGAGATCACCCCGCTGCGCACCGAGGCCGTCATGACGGCCGCCGGGCAGGACACGGACGACCCCGCCGCCGTCCCCGCCAAGGCGACGACCACCGTCGCCATGGACTTCGGACGCATCACCCTCGACGCCGACCTGGTGCTCTACCTCTTCGGTACCCCCGGCCAGCAGCGGTTCTGGTTCATGTGGGACGACGTGGTGCGCGGCGCCATCGGCGCGGTCGTCATGGTCGACACCCGGCGGCTGGCCGACTGCTTCCCCGCCCTCGACTACTTCGAGAGCGGCGGCCTGCCCTATGTCGTGGCCGTCAACCACTTCGAGGGCACGCCCCGCCACGAGGCCCGGGCCGTGCGCGAGGCGCTCGCCCTGGCCCCGGACGTACCGGTCGTGACCATGGACGCCCGGCAGCGGATCACCGTCGTCGACACGCTGCTGACCCTCGTCGGCCGGGCCCTCGACGTCAACCCCGCCTGACCCCCTGCCTGACCACCGAGCGGAGGCGAGCACACCCCGTGCGACGGATTCTCATAGTCGGAGCCGGCCAGTCCGGACTCCAGCTGGCCCTGGGGCTGCAGGGCAAGGGGTACGACGTGACGGTCATGTCCAACCGGACGGCCGAGGAGATCCGCTCCGGGCGGGTCATGTCCACTCAGATCATGTTCCGCACGGCCCTGCGCTACGAGCGCGAGCTGGGCCTGAACTTCTGGGAGGGCCTCGCCCCGCGCGTCGAGGGCCTCGGCGTCTCCGTGGCCGGCACCGTGCCCGGAGTGCCGGGGGTGCAACGCCTGGTCGACTGGGTCGGACGGCTCGACGGCTACGCCCAGTCCGTCGACCAGCGGGTCAAGATGGCCGGCTGGCTGGACACCTTCGCCGAGCGCGGCGGCCGGCTCGTCGTCCACGGCGCGGCCGTCTCCGACCTCGACTTCCTGGCGCACCGCTACGACCTGGTGCTGGTCGCCGCGGGCAAGGGCGAACTGGTGTCGCTCTTCGCCCGGGACCCCGCCCGCTCCCCGTACTCCGCCCCGCAGCGCTCCCTCGCCCTCGCCTACGTCCACGGCCTGGGGCCCCGCGCCGAGCACCCGGAGTACGACGCCGCCCGCTGCAACCTCGTGCCCGGCGTGGGCGAGCTGTGGGTCATCCCCACGCTCACCACCTCCGGCCGCGCCGACATCCTCTTCTGGGAGGGCGTGCCCGGCGGCCCCCTCGACGTCTTCCACGACGTCGACGGCCCCGGCGCGCACCTGGCCCGCACCCTGGAGCTGCTGGAGCGGTTCGTGCCCTGGGAGTACGGGCGCGCCACCGCGGTCGAGCTGACCGACGCCCGCGCCACCCTGGCCGGGCGCTACGCCCCCACCGTCCGCGACCCCGTCGGCCGGCTGCCCTCCGGCGGGCTGGTCCTCGGCGTCGCCGACGCCGTCGTCGTCAACGACCCGCTGACCGGGCAGGGCTCCAACTCGGCCGCCAAGTGCGCGGCGTCCTACCTCGCCTCGATCGTGGAGCGGGGCGAGGAGCCCTTCGACGCGGACTGGATGCGGACGGCCTTCGAGCGGTACTGGACGTCGGCCCGGCACGTCACCCGGTGGACCAACGCCATGCTGGCGCCGCAGGCCGGGCACGTGCGCAGCCTGCTCGGGGCGGCGGGCGGCCTGCAGCGCGTCGCCGACCGCTTCGCCAACGGCTTCGACGACCCGTCGGACTTCGAGGACTACTTCTTCGAGGCGGCGAAGGCCGAGGCGTACGTGGCGGAGGCGCTGGCGGCCGCGGGGTGAGGACCCCGCGGCCGCCCGGCCCGCGTCAGCCGGCGGGCGGTACCGGCGGTGTGTAGGAGTCCATCGGCGCCTGGTCCGCGTCCGGGCGGACCGCGCCCAGCAGCGGGTTGGCGGCGATGGGGGAGATCTTGACGACGTCGCCGGTCCGGGGGGCCTGGACCACCTGCCCGTTGCCGATGTAGAGGGCCACGTGCGTGGCGCCCTCGAAGTACAGGACGAGGTCGCCGGGGCGCAGCCGGTTCAGCGGCACCCTGGGCAGCGACTTCCACTGCTCCTGGCTGGTGCGGGGGATGGCGCCGCCCGCCCGCGCCCACGCCTGGGAGGTCAGCCCGGAGCAGTCGAAGGAGTCCGGGCCCGTCGCGCCCCACACGTAGGGCTTGCCGACCTGCTGGAAGGCGTACTCCAGGGCCTTGCTGCCCGCTCTGGACGGCGCCTGGGCGGCGCCGAGCGCGCGCGGGCCGAGCGCACCGGAGGCGAGCAGCTTGCGCTGGGCTTCGCTTATGCCGCGCTGCTCCAGCGTGCGCAGCTCGGCGAGCTGGGACGGGGACAGCGAGGCCAGCAGCCGCTCGACCTCGGCCAGCTTCCGCTTGACCGCGTCCTGCTGCTTCTTCTGTTCGGCGGCCAGGGTCAGCTGGTCGTTGAGCGCCTGGCGGGCCCGCTGGGCGAGGCCGGCGGCCCGCTGCTCACCGCTGGAGAGGCGGTCCACGGTGGACGCCCGGCGGCCGGCCGCCCGCCGGATCTCGTGGCTGCGGTCCAGGGCCTGCTGGGGGTCGGCGCTGAGCAGGAACTCCATGTAGGGGGAGAGGGAGCTGCCGCGGCTGCCGCGGTACTGCTCCCGGGCGAGCCGGCCGGCGTCGTTGCGGCTGTCGGTCAGCGCGATGCGGGCGTCGGCGAGTTCGTCGGTGAGCCGCTCGACCTCGGCGCGCTGCTTCTTCAGCTTCTCCTCGGTCGCGTTGTAGGTCTCGCTGGCCTCCTCGGCCTCCCGGTAGAGCGTCTGGAGCCGGTTCAGCAGCGCACTGACCGGCTGGTCCGGCGGGGCGGCGGGTGCGGCGGGCGCCGCGCCCGCCGGCGGCGGGGGTACGGCGGCGAACGCGGTGCCCGCCACGAGCGCCGCCGTGCACACCGTGCGCACGAACCGTCCTGACACAGGGTCACCTCCGTTGGCAGGCATGATCACGCCCTTCTGGAGGATCGTGCCATGCGCAGTATTACTAACAGGGGCGCTGCGGGCGAAACCGCCTAATCTGATTTACTCTCCGTTGACGGTTCGTCACTCACGTGGCGGCTAGGACGCCGGGGGCTGCTGCGGCGGACGGGTCCAGGGCCAGCGCAGACCGCCGTCGCCTCCGGTGCCCTCGCGGTCGTAGAGGTACTTCCACCCCTTCGGCAGCCCGAGCCGGCGCGTGGTGGCCGCCGGGACGCGCCGGTAGACGTACACGGTCGGCGCTCCGCCCTCCTCGACGGCCGGCACGGGGACCTTGTACGTCTTGGGCGGCAGCCCGTTCACGCCCACGAGCACGGGCAGCACGCGCCCGTCCAGCGGGCCGCCCTCGAAGGGCGTCTCTTCGCTTCTCACGCCGCCCAGTCTCCGTCAGCGGCGCCCCGCCTCCGGTAGCAGGGGCCGCGGAGGCCCTCCGGGTCACTCGGATACCGCCGCCGGGGCGGGGTCACAGCAGGTGCCGGGCCTCCGCGACGACCGGCGCCACCCGGCGGGCCAGCTCGCCCACCGGCCCGTCGCCCGGCTCCATGGCCAGCGCGGCCCGGGTGACCGAGGCCGTCTGCGGGTCGCTCGCCGCCGTGGCCGTCAGCAGGGCCACGAAGTGGTCGACCAGCCAGTCGCGCAGCTCCGGCAGGGGCGGCTGCTTCTCCTCGTCCAGCCAGATCAGGGACGCCGCCTCGACGGCCGTTATCCACGTGCGCACCATCATGCGCAGCCGTACCCCCGGGTCGGGCACCGCCAGGTGCTTGAGGATCTGGCCCGCGGCGGCCCTGCGCACCTCGTCGACGATGGCGCCCGTGCGGGAGGTCTCCGCGACGCTGCCGCCCTGCAGCAGCGCGCTGAAGCCGGCGTCGTGCTCGTCGACGAAGGCGAGGTAGCGGTCGAGCGCGGCGGCGAGCCGGCCGGTGAGGGGGCCGGTCTGCGGCTCCGCGAAGCACAGCTCCAGGTCGTCGGCCGCGCTGCGCAGGGCGGCCTCGTACAACTGCGGCTTTCCGCCGGGGAAGTAGCGGTAGACCAGCGGCCGGGAGACCTCGGCGGCGGCCGCGACGTCGTCGAGGGAGACGTCCTCGGGCGCGCGGTGCGCGAAGAGGCCGAGCGCCGCGGCGATCAGCTGGGCGCGGCGCTCGGGGACGCTGAGCCTGCGGTAGGAGGCGGTTCCGCTGCCGGTCATGCACGGCAGGGTAACGGGCCGCCCCGCGGCCCCGGAGCCCCGCCGGGTGCCCGGAGGCCCTCAGGCCAGCAGGCCCGAGCTCTTCCACAGCCGCCGGCCCACGCCCCGCAGCACCCCGATCTCGTCGAGGAAGTCCGTGAGGCGGCGGGCGCCCGTCTGCATCACCTCGCGGCGATGGGCGCTGGCTCTGACCTGGGCGACGGCCTCGCGGCGGTCCAGGCCGACGTTGGTGTAGACCTGCGGGTTGACGAACGCGACGGAGAAGACGCGGGCCGCCTCGCCCGCGCTGACGCGCGTCAGCGCGGCCTCCCAGCGCGGACAGGAGGCCATCTGGCGCCGCAACTCCTCGCGGGCGTAGCGCACGTGACGCGCCTCCTCCACGACGTGGATGCGGGTGACGCCGCGGACGAGGGGCTGGACGCGCTCGTCGGGGAAGGTCAGCCGCTGCATGTGGTCGAGGATCTCCTCGCCGAGGAGGGTGCAGGCGAAGGAGCCCGGCGTGGTCGAGACGGTCTTCAGGACCCGGGCCAGGTTGTGGTGGAGCCGGCCGACGGGGTAGGCGGGGGCGCCGCCCTTCTCGATCATGCGGGCGAACATCGTCGAGTGGCGGCACTCGTCCGCGATCTCGGTGAGCGCGTAGCGGACGTGCGCGCTGGTGACGGGCTTGTCGTAGACGTGCCGGACCAGCAGCTGCATCAGGATGATCTCGAACCAGATGCCCAGCGAGGCGAGCGCGGCCGCCTCGTGCCGGGCGAGCTCCATGCGCTGCTCCTGCGGCATCCGCCGCCACAGCGGGGTCCCGTAGAGGGAGACCAGCTCCGGGGGCCAGTACCACTTGCCGGGCTCGGGGGGTGCGGCCCAGTCGAGCTCGGTGTCGGGGTCGAAGGAGTGCTTCGCGGAGGCGTCGAGCAGGCGCTCGGCGACGTGCTCGCGGTCCTTGAGCGGACCCAGCGCGTCCTGGAGCCGGAGCAGGTGTCCATCGGGCGTGGTCGTCATGGCCGGTTCCACCTCATGTTCGAGTTACCCCAGGTAAGTTCTTATGAGACCGCTTGTCAGCAAGGGGCGTCAAGCCCTGCCGCACCGCACCCTCCGGGTGATTGACCCCGCGACAAAACCCGTGTGAGCCTGCCGATGACCCACGCGCGCCACGCCGGCAAGCGACAGGAGACGTCCATGACGACCCGTGAGCTCTACGTACAGGACCCCGGCAGCCCCACCTGGGAGGTGCCCGCGACCGGCGCCGCCCGCTTCGCCTGGGACTACGACGACGGCCGCGAACGGCTCCTCGCCCTCTACCGCAAGGGCAAGGACAAGCAGTGGGACGCCGCCAAGCGCATCGACTGGGACCAGGAGGTCGACCCCTACGACCCCCTCGGCGTGCCCGACGAGAACCTCGTCATCCACGGCACCCCGTACTGGACGAAGATGAGCGAGGCCGACAAGCGCGAGCTGCGCCGCCACTACGCCTCCTGGCAGTTCAGCCAGTTCCTGCACGGGGAACAGGGGGCGCTGGTCTGCGCGAGCCGCATCGTGGAGTCCGTGCCGGACCTGGACGCGAAGTTCTACTCCGCCACCCAGGCCATGGACGAGGCGCGGCACGTGGAAATCTACAGCCGGTTCCTGCACGAGAAGATCGGAATGCTCTATCCGGCCAACACCAGTCTGCAGTCGCTGCTGGACGACACCTTGCGCGACTCCCGCTGGGACATGCCCTACCTCGGTATGCAGGTATTGATCGAGGGCCTTGCCCTCGCCGCCTTCGGAATGCTGCGGGATTCGACGGAAAAATTCCTTCCGAAGCAGATCCTTGCCTATGTCATGCAGGACGAGGCACGCCACGTCGCTTTCGGCCGGATGGCGTTGCGGGACTACTACAAACAGCTCTCCGACGCCGAACTGCGCGAGCGCGAGGAGTTCGTGATCGAGGGCTGCTACCTGATGCGCGACCGGCTGCGCGGCGAGGAGGTGCTGACCGGCTTCGGCATCCCGGCCGCCGAGGCCGCCCGGCTCAGCGAGCGCTCCGAGTACCTGCAGATCTTCCGGAAGTTGCTCTTCAGCCGCATTGTGCCGTGTGTGCGGGACATCGGCCTGTGGGGCGAAAGGCTCCAGCGGGCCTACGCGGACATGGGGGTGTTCGAGATGGGTGATGCGAATCTCGATCAACTCATGGCGCAGGACGAGGAGATCGCCGAGGAGATCGACGCCCGCCGATTCGCGGCGGAAGAGGCCGCACGCAAGGAGGAGATCGCCTCCGCGATCGCCGAAGCGGTCGCGGAAGAGTAACAGTAGTGCGCTAATCCGGGACTTTACATGGACCGGGTGGGTGTCCTGTCTGAATTCTGTGAGCAATGACGCGTGACGGAACGTCGTGCGGTAGGCAGCCGTCTACGCGGGCAGGGACACACACGGGTGCGCGAGGGGGTGTGGGAAGTCCATGGCTCGACTGACTGCCCAGAGGCGGCACATCGCGATCGCAGCGGGAGGGGTACTGGCGCTCGCGGGGGTGATATCGGGGACCGTGGCGGTGGCCACGGAGGACTCCGGCGGCAGGGACCCGTTCACCCAGGGGCCGGTGGTGCCGGCCCCCGACGGGGGGAAGGGGCACACCGGCACGCCGGGAACGACCGGGCCGGCCCCCGACGCCGGGCCGTCCGGCCCGGTGTCGGCGGAGCTGGCCCACGAGACCGAGCGCGGCGGTCGGACCGTCGCCCTCACCATCGACGACGGGCCCGACCCGAAGTGGACGCCGAAGACGCTGGCCGTGCTGAAGGAGAACGGCATCAAGGCCACCTTCTGCATGATCGGCCCGTCGGCCAAGGCGTTCCCGGGGCTCGTCAAGCAGGTCGTCGCCGACGGCCACCGGCTCTGCGACCACTCCGTCGACCACAACACCGCGATGGACAAGCGCTCCGAGGACTACCAGAGGCAACAGGTCCTCGACGCCCAGAAGATGATCGAGGACGTGGCGGGCGGCGGCGCCAAGGTCCGCTACTACCGCGCTCCCGGCGGCGCCTTCACCCCCTACAGCCGTCAGGTCGCCGCCCGCGCCGGCATGCGGCCGCTGGGCTGGAGCGTCGACACCCACGACTGGCAGCGGCCGGGCGTGGAACGCATCGTCGAAACGGTCAAGCGCGAGATCGGCAACGGACCCATAATCCTCCTCCACGACGGCGGAGGGGAGCGCAGCCAGAGCGTCGAGGCGCTGGCCCGCTGCATCACCTGGCTCAAGGAGCAGGGGTACGGATTCGACTTCCCGAAGATCTGAGGCCCGGGACGCCGGGGGAGGGGAAGGTGATGACCAGCAACGGCGAGGACGCGTGCCGTCCGGAGACCCGCATGGTGAAGTCCTGCGGCACGTAGAGCACCTCCCCCTTGAGCAGGCGCATGCGCAAGGGGCCGGGACGGGCCGGCGGGTGGACGCTGCAGTCGCAGCCGCGGTCGACGGGAATGACCAGCAGGTCACCGCCGGCCGGGAGCTCGCGGCCCGGGACCCCGGGCGGCGCGTAGCCGTAGCGGGCGGTCACGGCACAGCCGAGCGCCTCGGCCAGGAAGCCGGACAACGGACCGGCTTCGGGCCCGGCCGGGACGAGCGCCGCCGGGGACGGCTCGGGCGGCTCGGGCAACTCGGACGGCGCGGCGGCCAGCCGGGCCGCCGCGTGGGTGGCGAGCCCGTCGAGGAGACCGGACGGCTCGGTGTCCGGCCACACCAGGGCGGGGCCGACACCGCGGTGCACCGACAGGGCGAGCACGATGTCCGCGGCGTACGAGCGGACCGCGTCCCTGACGTCGGCGTTGTGCACGGTCCCCTCCGGCCGGTCGGCTCCTGGAGGGAGCCTGCCCCGGCCGGCGGCGGCGCGCCAGTCACGAATTCACGGTCCCGTGAAGGGGGTGTTACGGCTTCGGGGCCGGGGCGCCGCCGGGAGCGGCGGCCGCTCCACTGCCGTTCGTCCCGCTGTCGTTCGTCCCGCCGTTGTCCGTCCCGTCGTCGATCAGCCCGGCCCGGGAGGCCAGGATCCCGGCCTGGAAGCGGCTTTCGGCGCCCAGCGTCTCCATGATGTCGGCGATGTGCCGGCGGGTCGTGCGCAGGGACATGCCCAGCCTGCGGCCGATGGACTCGTCCTTCAGGCCGGCGGCGAGCAGCCGGATGATCGTGAGGTCGACCTCCTTGGCGACGCGTTCGAGCCCGTCCTGGCCGGCCTCGGAGAAGAGCGTGGCGTGGGTCCAGGTCTGTTCGAAGATCTCGCAGAGGTAGGCGACGACGGACGGCTCGCGGATGGCGACGGCGCCCCAGCTGCCGAGGTGATCGGGGATGAAGGCCAGGGCGCGGTCGAAGATGATGATCCGGCCGAACAGCTCGTGCGCGGTGCGGTACTCCGCTCCCAGCGCCGAGGCCGCGGCGACGTACGCCTGGCTGGGCCCGTTGAAACGGGCGGTGTGGTGGTAGAGGGTGCGGATCCGGATGCCGCGTTCGAGCAGGGCGGTGTCGCGGGCGAGGGCCTCCGTCATGGCCTCGGGGTCGCGGGTGCCGCCGGGCTGGCTGGTCATCATCTCCGTGCGGCACTCGGCGGAGGCACGGTTGAGTGCGGCGCGGACCTCCTCCAGACTGGGGATGACCTCCAGCGAGCACGGGGAGGCTCCGGCGCGGCCGCGCAGGAAGCGTTCTCTGAGCCGTTCGAAGTCGTCGCGCACGCGCTGGAGCCGGAGTTGGCTCTCGTGGATCGTCTCCTGTAAGGGTGCGGTGATCGCGGTGACGACGGCGTCGGGGTCGACGGCGCGGGCCGGGGCCGGGCGGCCGGGGTCCGCCCCGGCGACGGGCTCCGGGACGACCAGCCGGAGGGCGATCAGCCGGTCGAGCGCCGCGCGGCACGCCTCCGGGGTGCTGCCGAGGTCGGCGGCGGCCCGCAGGGGGTCGGCGCTCTGGTGGTCGAGGACCCAGCCGTAGACGGCGGTCTCGTCCCCGCCGAGGACGGGCGGGGCGGACAGGGCCGGTGGGTCTGTCTGCAGGGGCAGGACGGCCTGAAGGGGTGGAACGGGCGACGGTGGTGGGCCCTGCAGGGGGGCCGCGGGGCCCGCCGCGCGGCCCGTCGAGGGTGCCGATGAGGGCTCAGAGGCGCGATCGTCGCGTATGTCCATACTCATCCCCTGCTCGCCTTGCTGCCAGGCAGCTTGGTGATCCGTTCCGTGCGTGGTGGCGGAACCGGGAATCCGGCAGGCTGGACCCGCCGGCCAAGCCCCCACCACGGGATGTCCCGGGCCCGAACCGCTGTGCGGATCTTAACGACGAATGCCCGTATTGCGGTGAACCGACGGCGCCCGCGCCCCCACAGGAAGGCGACACGACAGGATGACTCAAGGGATCCCGCAACCCCTGGCGGTGCTCTCCGAGCGCGAGCTCGAAGTGCTCGGCCACCTCGCGGACGGTCACACCTACGCCGCGATCGCCCGCCGCATGGGCGTCAGCGCCCACACCGTCGACACCTACCTGCGCCGGATCCGCGGCAAGACGGGCATCCGCAACCGCACCCAGCTGGCCCTGCTCGCCGCCTCGTTCGGCCGCCCCCACGTGGCCGCACCGGCCGCATCGATGCCGCGCCGGGGCCCCTGGACGCGGTGCACGGGTCCCGACATCACGTGACTTGAGGGGGGTGGACGGGGGCAGAAGACTCTCTCGTACAAACCGTTCGAGAGGGGGCCGAATGCCCTTCCCTTCCACCGGGATCCCCGTGAACGCCTCCCGGGTCCTGGACGACCCCACGGCCCCTGCCTGGGCGGCGGAGACGGCCCGCTGGGCACGCGACGAGCTGGGCACCCCCGTCCCGGCCCTCGGCAGGCCCGGCACGCTCTGCCCGTACATGCCCAGGGCGCTGCGGGAGGAACGGGTCGAGCTGACCGAGTGCGGACTGCCGGGCGTCTGCGCCACGGACCTGGTGACGCATCTGCGCCGCTCGGCACGCGAGTTCGCCGAGGAGGCCGGCCGGCTGGCCCCCGCACAGGCGCTGCTGAGCTGCCGGATCGTGGTGTACACGGCCCTGGCCGTACCGGACCGCGTCCTGACCGAGGTCCGCCGCCGGGTGAAGCCGCACCTCCTGGCGCAGGGCCTGACGACCGGCGAGTTCTTCCCCGAGAACAACGACAGGAGCGTACGCAACCCCACCGTCCCCATAGCCCGTTCCCCCTGGCCGGCCCTGGTACTGCGCCACTCCACCCCGCACGACCGCATCTTCCTGGCCGACCAGCCGGACCTCTACCGGGTCTTCCGCGAGGCAGGCCCAGGCATCACCGCAACAGCGGCCTAAACTCCCCACTAACCCCAGCATTGCCCCGATTTATCCCCCATTCTCTTTCGTGCACGGCAGTTTGGTGACACGCGTGATCCCTGGCTGCCGGGCCGCACATCCCCGCATATTGGTCCTGTCGGCCGACACCGGCGCCCCCTCCACACCCCGCGATCTCAAGAGGACTCCATGAAGCGCATCGCCGCCCTGGTCACCCTTCCGGTGGCCGCGGCCCTGCTCGCCCTGGCCGCCCCCGGCCTCACGGCCGACTCCACCCCCACGGCCACCCAGGCGAGCGCCTCCTCCCAGCATGTCGTTGTCACCCCCGTGCCGGCCCAGCGCTCCGGCACGAAGGGCACCAATGACAGCAGCTGGGGCGGCTGAATCCCCCGCAGCCGCCCACCCCCGAGCCCCCGGCCCGCCCCCCGTCGGCGCCGGGGGCTCGGTGCGTCCGGGGTGTGTTCGCACGTCAGGCACCCACAGGATTGCGTGAGATCGCCCGGGCGTCCGGCCCATAAGTACTACAGTTTTCAATGTGCAGCACATCACATCGTGTTGTGGGGCGGGCGTGTGAAGTGGTGATGTGTTCGTGCCTGATACATGGGGATATAGGGGGGCATGTGCTGGAAATGGTCAAGGGTGCCAACGTGGCTCTGGCGACCCTGAGCGAGAACACCGGTTCCGTCATCGTCAGCCTGGGCTGGCTCAGCCCGACCGGTGAAGGCGACGCGGACGTCTCCGTCCTGCTGTTGGACGAGAACGGCAAGGTGCGCAGCGACGCCGATTTCTACTTCTACAACAACCCGGTGGCCGCTGACGGAAGCGTGCAACTGCTGGGCAAGACGCCCACGGCGGACGGCAACGAGGACCGGATCAGCTTCGACCTGACCGCGATACCGTCCGACGTCGACCGGATCGTCGTGGCTGCCAGCCGGTACCACGGGGCTCGCTTCGGGGAGCTGGACGCCCTCACGGTGATGCTGGCCGACGGGGGCGGCGAGAACCTCCTCCGGTTCGCCATCGACGACGCCGGCTCGGTGAGCGCGTTCATCTTCGCTGAGCTGTACCGGCGGGCGGGGGAGTGGAAGTTCCGGGCCGTCGGACAGGGATACGACACGGGCCTGGCTGGGCTGGCCATGGACTTCGGAGTCGACGTCGACGACGACGCAGCCACAGAGGAAGCGCTGGACGGCGCCGCGAGCGACGAGCAGGTGACGACGACCGTTCCGGCCGCAGTTGCTGAGCCGGGTCCGCCGGCCCCGGAAGCCGTACCGGCACCCCGGCAGCCCGGCGACGAGTTCGAGCCGCGAAAGGCGCCCGCCCGGCCCCGTACCGCCAAGAAGAAGGTCACCCTCCCCAAGGCGGGCAAGAAGTCCCTCGCGGAGAACAGTGCCTGGAAGCAGGCCAGGCTCTTTCCCGTCTCGGCCCTCAAGAGCGACCGGGACCGCGAAACGCGGGCCACCTCCGTGCTCCTGTCGGTGATGGCACAGGTGCCGGAGTTCGGCAGACGGCTCACCGCTGCGTTCGGAGCACCGGCGGGCCGCATGGAGACGTTCACGGAGGTCTCCATGCCACACGGCGATACGCCGCGACGCCCCGACGGCGTGATCCGCGTCGAGCGGGCCGGCAAGCTGTGGACGGCGCTGGTCGAGACCAAGACCAACGGCAACTCCTTGAAGTCCGATCAGGTGCAGGCGTACATGGACATCGCCGCACGCCGGGGCTACGAGGCCGTGATCACACTGTCGAACGACGTTGCGCTGGAGGGCAGTCCGCTCGTCGACGTGAAGATCGACGGACGACGCAAGCACAAGGTGGCCCTCCGCCACCTTTCATGGGCCGAAGTCGCATACCAGGCGCAGATGCTGATCCGGCACGAGGGCGTCGGCAACCTGGCACACGCCTGGCTGCTCCAGGAATTGCTGCACTACCTGCAGCACGAGAACTCCGGATGTCACGGATTCCAGAACATGGGCGCGGCCTGGGTTCCGGTGCGCAACGGGATTGACGACGAGACCCTGTGCCAGGGAGATTCGCGCGCACGTGAGGTGGTCGAGAGCTGGGAGCGCCTTATTCGCCAGGTCTGCCTCACCCTGGGCGGCGAACTCGGACAGAAGGTGCTGCCCGTTCAGCGCGCCAAGCGCGGAAGCGACCCGGGAGCCCGCCGGGCCGCCCTGGCGGACCGGCTCTGTCTGGACGGAAAGCTTCAGGCCGAGCTGCGCATCGAGGGCCCGCCCGGCGTTCTCACGATCGTCGCCGACCTGCGTACCGGGAAACTGCGTACCTCGATCGAGATCCCCGCCCCCGAGCAGGGCTACCCCTTGGCCTGGGCCAAGCGGCTCGTCCGGCACCTGGCCGAGGCCCCGGCAGACCTTCACGTCGAGACCCTGGTCGAAGGCGAGGCAGGAGGCCCGCGAGGCACACTGGAGCGGCTCCGCCCCGAGCCGGCGGACATGCTCCCGAAGGACAACGGCACCAGGATCACGGGCTTCCGCCTGTCCCTCTCCAAGGGCATGGGAAGCACCCGCGGCAACGCCGAGTCCGGCTTCATCCGAAGCGTCGACGAAGCCGTGCACCGGTTCTACACCACCGTGGTCGTCCACCTGGACCGTCCGACGTCACGCCGGGCATCGTCCAAGGAGCGCGAAACGGCGGGCTGAGCACGTCATTGGCCGAGAACCACCCCTGGTGACCGACCCGGCCGCAGCCGTGGCCGTAGCCGCCCGACCTCTGGTCCCCCGGCACCGCCGGGGGACCGGGGCCGGGCAGCGCCCACATACGCAAAGACCCCGTCCTCAGCATCACAGCTGACGGCGGGGTCTTTCGGCACTTCAAGCGAAGTGCCCCCGGCAGGATTCGAACCTGCGCACACGGCTCCGGAGGCCGTTGCTCTATCCCCTGAGCTACGGGGGCGTGTCGTCCGCTCGTTCGCGGCGACGGGAAGAACATTACCAGCTCCCGGGGGGTGTGCGGCAACGGTGATCGAAAACGGGGTGGTGGTCGCCCGGGCGGGGTGGAAGTGGGGAAAAGCCGGACGCGGGAAGGGGGGCGCGCCTACCCTCGGGGTGTGCCTGGCTTGTCCGGCCGGGTCCTTGTTGTGGACGACAACAGGGTCATCCGGCAGTTGATCAGGGTCAACCTGGAGCTCGAAGGCTTCGAGGTCGTGACCGCGGCCGATGGTGCCGAGTGTCTGGAGATCGTGCACCGGGTGCGTCCCGATGTGGTGACCCTGGACGTGGTGATGCCCCGGCTCGACGGGCTGCGGACGGCGGCCCGGTTGCGGGGCGACGCGCGGACCAGGGACATTCCCATCGCGATCATCAGCGCCTGCACGCAGCCCGAGGCCGAGTCCGGGTGGTCCGCGGGGGTGGACGCCTTCCTGGCCAAGCCCTTCGAGCCGGCGGAGATGGTCCGGCTGGTGCGCCGGCTCATGCCCGGAGCCGTGGCGCCGGGGGACGCGGAGCCGGTGGTCCGTCCCGCAGGGTGAAACCTGTTCGCGGAAGGGGCCCCCTTCTCCCCTAGGCTTGCCCTGTGACCCCCGCCGATCTCTCCCGCACCGTGTTGCACACCGTGCGCTGCGCCGTCGAGGCCGACGAGCTGCGCGCCACGGTGCCGGCGCGGGTGAGCGTGCGGGTGCCGCCCCGGCCGGGGTGCGGGGACTACGCCACCAACGTCGCGCTGCAGCTCGCCAAGGAGAGCGGGCGGCCCGCCCGGGAGATCGCCGAGCTGCTGCGGGGACGGCTGGCCGGCCGGCCGGGCATCGCCCGCGTCGAGATCGCCGGGCCCGGCTTCCTCAACATCACCCTCGACACCGCCTCCCGCGGCGACATCGTCCGCGAGCTCCTCGCCACGGAACCCGCCGGCGAGCCCCTCCCGCTGCAGCCCCCCGCCGCCCTCCTCGCCCGGCTCGGCTCCGACGCCGCACGCTGGAGCCTGACCTGCCCCCCGGGCCTCGACCGCGACCTGCTGCTCGTCCAGCGGGAGACCAACCCCCTCTTCCGCGTCCGGTACGCCCACGCCCGGAGCCGGGCGCTGCTGCGCAACGCCGGGGACCTGGGCTTCGCGCCCGAAGCCGGCGACGTCCCCGACGAGAGCGCCGCCGCGCTGCTCGGCGCCCTCGCCGATCACGTCCGGATCAGCGCCACGCGCGCCCCCGAGCGACTCGCCCGGCATCTGGAGCGGGTCGCCGACGCCTTCCTGCGGTGGCAGGCCGACCGTCCCACGCTGCCCCGGGGGGACGAGAAACCCTCGGTCGTCCACCGCGCCCGCCTGGCCCTCGCCGAGGCCACGGGCAAGGTGCTCGCTGACGGCCTGCACCAGCTCGGCATCACCGCACCCGCACATCTGTAAAAAGGGGATCGCCACCATGAGCCGCTCCGCCCACCCCGCCGGGCCCCGCTACGCCGACGTCCTTCCCGAGGGTCACTACACCCCCCCGCCCGCCGACCTCAACGCGCTCGACGCCCGCGTGTGGTCCCGTACCGTCGCCCGCGACGCCGAGGGCGTCGTCACCGTCGGCGGGATCGGCGTCAAGCAGCTCGCCGAGGAGTTCGGCACCCCCGCCTACTTCCTCGACGAGGACGACTTCCGGGCGCGCTGCCGTGCCTGGCGGGACGCCTTCGGGGCCGATGCCGACGTCTTCTACGCGGGCAAGGCGTTCCTGTCCCGCGCCGTCGTGCGCTGGCTGCACGAGGAGGGACTCAACCTCGACGTCTGCTCCGGCGGCGAGCTCGCCACCGCGCTGGCGGCCGGCATGCCCGCCGAGCGCATCGCGCTGCACGGCAACAACAAGTCGGCCGAGGAGATCACCCGGGCCGTCGAGGCCGGCGTCGGGCGCATCGTGCTCGACTCCTTCCAGGAGATCGTGCGCGTCGCGCACATCGCCGAGCGGCTCGGCAAGCGCCAGCGCGTGCAGATCCGGGTGACGGTCGGTGTCGAGGCGCACACGCACGAGTTCATCGCCACCGCCCACGAGGACCAGAAGTTCGGCCTCCCGCTCGCCGGCGGACAGGCGGCCGAGGCCGTGCGCCGGGCGCTCAAGCTCGACGCCCTGGAGCTCATCGGCATCCACTCCCACATCGGCTCGCAGATCTTCGACACGTCCGGCTTCGAGGTCGCGGCCCACCGCGTCGTCAAGCTGCTCGCCGAGGTCCGTGACGAGCACGGCGTCGAGCTGCCCGAGATCGACCTGGGCGGCGGCCTCGGCATCGCGTACACCTCCGACGACGACCCGCGCGAGCCGCGCGAGATCGCCGTGGCCCTGCGCGACATCGTCACCCGCGAGTGCGCGGCCGCAGGGCTCGCCGTGCCGCGGATCTCCGTCGAGCCGGGCCGGGCGATCGTCGGTCCCACCGCGTTCACGCTGTACGAGGTGGGCACGATCAAGGAGCTCCCGGGGCTGCGGACGTACGTCAGCGTCGACGGCGGTATGTCCGACAACATCCGTACCGCGCTCTACGACGCCGAGTACTCCGTCGCGCTGGTCTCCCGCACCTCCACCGCCGAGCCGATGCTCTCCCGCGTCGTCGGCAAGCACTGCGAGTCCGGCGACATCGTCGTGCGCGACGCCTTCCTGCCCGCCGACGTGGCGCCCGGCGACCTGCTCGCCGTCCCGGCCACCGGCGCGTACTGCCGCTCGATGGCGAGCAACTACAACCACGCCCTGCGGCCCCCGGTGGTGGCCGTGCGGGACGGCGAGGCGCGTGTGATCGTCCGGCGCGAGACGGAAGAGGACCTTCTCCGTCTCGACGTCGGGTGATCGAAACAGACATACGCATCTCGGATACTGGACCGGGGGAGGGATCCCCCATCCAGTGAGTGAGACTGGTATCTACCAAAGATGTGTGAGAAACGAGGTCGGATGATGCGTTCGCGTCCGCTGAAGGTGGCGCTGCTGGGCTGTGGAGTCGTTGGCTCTGAGGTGACGCGCATCATGACGACGCACGCGGAGGATCTCGCGCAGCGCGTCGGGGCGCCCGTCGAGCTCGTCGGCATCGCCGTGCGCCGCCCCGACCGGGTCCGCGAGGGCGTGCCCGCCGAGCTGATCACCACCGACGCCACCGCCCTCGTCAAACGCGGCGACATCGACGTCGCCGTCGAGGTCATCGGCGGCATCGAGCCCGCCCGCACCCTGATCACCACGGCCTTCGAGCACGGCGCCAGCGTCGTCTCGGCCAACAAGGCGCTGCTCGCCCAGGACGGTGCCGCCCTGCACGCCGCCGCCGAGCAGCACGGGGTGGACCTCTACTACGAGGCCGCCGTGGCCGGCGCCATCCCGCTGGTCCGGCCGCTGCGCGAGTCCCTGGCCGGCGACAAGGTCAACCGCGTGCTGGGCATCGTCAACGGCACGACCAACTTCATCCTCGACCGCATGGACTCCAGCGGCGCCGGCTACTCCGAGGCGCTCGACGAGGCCACGGCGCTCGGCTACGCCGAGGCCGACCCGACGGCCGACGTGGAGGGCTTCGACGCCGCGGCCAAGGCCGCCATCCTCGCCGGGATCGCCTTCCACACCCGGGTCCGCCTCGACGACGTCTATCGCGAGGGCATGACGGAGGTCACCGCCTCGGACTTCGCTTCGGCGAAGGAGATGGGCTGCACCATCAAGCTCCTGGCGATCTGCGAGCGGGCCGCCGACGGGCAGTCGGTCACCGCCCGCGTGCACCCGGCGATGATTCCGCTCAGCCACCCGCTGGCGTCGGTGCGCGAGGCGTACAACGCGGTGTTCGTCGAGGCCGAGGCGGCCGGGCAGCTGATGTTCTACGGGCCGGGCGCCGGCGGCTCGCCGACCGCCTCCGCGGTCCTCGGCGACCTCGTCGCCGTCTGCCGCAACAAGCTCGCCGAGTCCACCGGACCGGGCGAATCCGCCTACACGCGGCTGCCGGTGAGCCCGATGGGCGACGTGGTGACGCGCTATCACATCAGCCTGGACGTGGCCGACAAGCCGGGTGTGCTCGCCCAGGTCGCCACCGTCTTCGCCGAGCACGGGGTGTCCATCGACACGGTCCGCCAGCAGGGCAAGGACGGCGAGGCGTCCCTCGTCGTGGTCACCCACCGGGCCGCCGACGCCGCGCTGTCCGCGACGGTCGAGGCGCTGCGCAAGCTGGAGACCGTCCGTGGCGTGGCCAGCATCATGCGGGTCGAGGGCGAGTAGGGCACCGGGATCTAAGGGGATTACGAACGTTATGTCTGCCAACACCAACCGCCCCGGCAGCGCCGGTACCCACCAGTGGCGCGGCATCATCGAGGAGTACCGCGACCGTCTTCCGGTCACGGCCGACACGCCGGTCGTCACCCTCCGCGAGGGCGGCACCCCGCTCGTCCCGGCGCAGGTGCTCTCCGAGCGCACGGGCTGCGAGGTCCACCTCAAGGTCGAGGGCGCCAACCCCACCGGGTCCTTCAAGGACCGCGGCATGACCATGGCCATCACCCGGGCGAAGGAAGAGGGGGCGCGCGCCGTCATCTGCGCCTCCACCGGCAACACCTCCGCCTCCGCCGCGGCCTACGCGGTGCGGGCCGGCATGGTCTGTGCCGTCCTGGTGCCGCAGGGCAAGATCGCGCTCGGCAAGATGGGCCAGGCCCTCGTCCACGGCGCCCGCATCCTGCAGGTCGACGGCAACTTCGACGACTGCCTGGACCTGGCCCGCTCGCTGTCGGACAACTACCCCGTGGCGCTGGTCAATTCGGTCAATCCGGTGCGCATCGAGGGCCAGAAGACCGCCGCGTTCGAGATCGTGGACGCGCTCGGTGACGCGCCGGACATCCACGTCCTGCCGGTGGGCAACGCGGGCAACATCACCGCCTACTGGAAGGGCTACCGGGAGTACGCGGCCGACGCCGTCGCCTCCCGCACCCCCCGCATGTGGGGATTCCAGGCTTCCGGTTCCGCGCCGATCGTGCGCGGTGTGCCGGTGAAGGACCCGCACACCATCGCCACCGCGATCCGGATCGGCAACCCGGCCTCCTGGCAGTTCGCCGAGCAGGCCCGGGACGAGTCCGGCGGCCTCATCGACGAGGTGACCGACCGCCAGATCCTGGCCGCCTACCGGCTGTTGGCCTCGCAGGAGGGCGTCTTCGTCGAGCCGGCCTCGGCCGCGAGCGTCGCCGGCCTGCTCAAGGCCGCGGAGCAGGGCCTCGTCGACCCGGGCCAGCGCATCGTCTGCACGGTCACGGGCAACGGCCTGAAGGACCCGGACTGGGCGGTGGCCGGTGCGCCCCAGCCCGTCACCGTGCCGGTGGACGCCGGCGCGGCCGCCGAGCACCTCGGCCTGGCGTAACCACCCGGCGGGTTTGTCGGGGCCGTCGAAGAATCGGCCTGGGAACGCGGCCGAAAACCGCCCCGACAACCCGCTCACCAGGACTTAAAGCCGACAAAGAAGCACAGGTGATGGCGCGACACGCATCGTGCGCCTCCTGTGCGCCCTATGTCGCCACTGAACCTTCCTTCGATAGGCTGTGCTCACTCCGCCCCGTCGCTGACCGTGCCGCCCCCACGCGGTGCTGCCGTCGCGGCCCTTGCGGATGTCGCACGCCCTGCCAAGGCCACACCAAGGAGAGTCATCGAGCGATGGCCGGTCCCGCATTCCGCGCCGCCGCCGTCCGAGTGCGCACCCCCGCCACCAGCGCAAACCTCGGCCCCGGCTTCGACGCACTCGGCCTGTCCCTGGGGCTCTACGACGACGTCGTGGTCCGGGTGGCGGAATCCGGGCTGCACATCGACATCGCCGGGGAGGGCGCCGACACCCTCCCGCGCGACGAGCGCCACCTTCTCGTACGGTCCCTGCGCACCACCTTCGACCTGCTCGGCGGCCAGCCGCGCGGCCTGGAGGTCGTCTGCGCCAACCGCATTCCGCACGGCCGGGGCCTGGGCTCCTCCTCCGCCGCGATCTGCGCGGGCATCGTCGCCGCCCGCGCCGTGACCATAGGCGGGGCCGAGCGGCTGGACGACACGGCGATGCTGGAGCTGGCCACCGAGATCGAGGGCCACCCGGACAACGTCGCCGCCTGTCTGCTCGGTGGATTCACCCTCGCCTGGATGGAGTCGGGCGTCGCCCGCGCCATTCGGATGGACCCGGCGGATTCCATCGTTCCGGTGGTCTTCGTGCCGTCGAGACCCGTATTGACCGAGACCGCGCGCGGGCTGTTGCCGCGCAGCGTCCCCCATGTGGACGCGGCCGCCAACGCCGGGCGCGCGGCACTGCTCGTGGAGGCCATGACCAGGCGTCCCGAGCTGCTGCTGCCGGCCACCGAGGACCGGCTCCACCAGGAGTACCGCGCCCCGGCGATGCCGGAGAGCGTGGCCCTGGTCAACCGACTGCGGGCGGACGGCGTCCCTGCAGTCATCTCCGGTGCGGGCCCCACGGTCCTCGCACTGGTCGAGAACGGTGCGGCCGAGAAGGTCGCACAGCTGGCGGGCGAGGGGTGGGCGGCGAACCGGCTGGCCCTCGACGCCGGGGGGACGAGCGTGCTGCCGCTCGCCTGATCCGTGGCGCCCGGGCAACCCCGGGCCCACGAAAAACGCGGTTGCCGGTCTTGGAGAGGGGGAATGTTTGTGGGATCCGGTAGTGTTAACCTCAAGTCTGCACTCGAAGCCACATCGGCTCGGTGCGCTGTGTCCCGATCAGGGACCGCTTTTCTTCCGGGAGCCTCCCAAACTGCCTGAGCAGCCTGCCTGAGCAGTCGAGCACGCTCCGGAATCGGCGTGGGCGACATGAGTGAAGCGTTATGTCGTGCCCTTCCCTCATTCTTCACGCCGGCACCAATGCACTGATTCTTCCGCCGTAACGCGGCGGACCACCGCCCCGGCCGGTCCGCACTCAAGGACCGCAGCCGGACAGCACAACCGGTCGCCGAGCCAGACAGGCCGACGCCCGCTCCAGGGAAGGACCCCTTCGTGAGCGACACCACCGATCTGATGGGCGTGAACGCCGGCGCCGCCGGCAATGCCTCCGCGCCCGCCACGGACGCTCCCGCCGCGCCTGCCACCGGTGCTGCCACCGCCCCCAAGCGGCGCCGCTCGGGCACGGGCCTCGACGCCATGGTCCTGGCCGAGCTCCAGCAGCTCGCTTCCGGCCTCGGCATCAAGGGCACCGCGCGGATGCGCAAAGGCCAGCTGATCGAGGTCATCAAGGAGAGGCAGGCCGGCTCCGCCGCGCCCGCCAAGGCCGAGGCCCCCGCCGCCGAGGCCACCGAGACCAAGCCGAAGCGTCGCGCCACCTCCCGCGCCCGTACGGGTGAGACCGCGGCCGACAAGCCCGCCGAGAAGGCTGCCCAGCAGCAGATCGAGATCCCGGGCCAGCCCAGCAGCGACGAGGCCCCGGCCGGCGAGCGCCGCCGCCGGCGCGCCACCGCGGCCGCGGGCAGCCCCGAGCCGGCCGCCGAGGCCCGCGCCGAGGCCAGGACCGAGGTCCGCACCGAGGAGCGCGCCGAGGCCAAGGCGGAGACCGCCGTGGACACCGCCGAGGGCAAGGGCGCCAAGGCCGGCGAGCGCCAGGACCGCGCCGAGCGCGCCCAGAAGGGCGAGCG